>CBILQL010000303.1:0-6441 GCA_966238865.1 uncultured bacterium | reverse complement strand
TCCACCAGATCCTCAACGACATCAAGCGCGACGACGGAGCGCCGGAAACCGGCGGTCCGGGATCCGGCGAGGCGGAACCCGCCTCCGACGATGACTGAAGCCGTGCGCGGGGGTTTCCTGCTCCTCGACAAGCCGCGCGGCGTGAGCTCCTTCCAGGCCCTGCATCCCCTGAAGCGCCTCTTCCGCGGCCAGCGCGTAGGCCATGCCGGCACCCTGGACCCGGCCGCCTCCGGGCTGCTCCTGGCCGGCGTCGGCGCCGGCACCCGCCTGCTGGAATTCCTGGAGGGCAGGCCCAAGACCTACACCTTCCTGGCGCGCTTCGGCCTCGCGTCCGACACCTACGACATGGAAGGCGCCGTGACCGGGACCCCGGCAACCGACCTCGCACGAGAGGTGGTGGAAAAGGCCCTGCCCGCCTTCCGCGGCCGCATCCGGCAGACGCCGCCGGCCTATTCCGCCGTCAAGGTGGCGGGCCGCCGCGCCTACGACCTGGCCCGCGCCGGCGAGACCGTGGCCCTGGAGCCCCGGGAGGTGGAGGTCCAGTCCCTGGAGCTGCTCGGCCTCGAGGCCGGGGTCGCCGCCCTGCGGATGACCTGCTCCAAGGGCACCTATGTCCGGTCCCTGGTCCACGACCTGGGGCAGGCGCTCGGCCTGGGCGCCGTCGCCGACGACATCCGCCGCACCGCCATCGGCTCCTTCCGCGTCGAGGACGCGCATCCGCCGGCGGACCTGGCGGCCGCCGCCCCTCCCCCGCTCCTCCCCCTGGAAGCCGCCGTCGCCCACCTGCCCGCCGCCGTCCTCCCCGCCCATCGCGTGGCCGCCTTGCGGGAGGGCCGCTCGACCGCGCCGGGCCATTACGAGCTGCGCGCCGCCGAGGGCGTTCCGGGGATGATCCCCTCCGCTTCCGACGGCGCCGCCCTGCAGGTCCTCGATCCCGAAGGGCGCCTGCTGGCCATCGCCGCCCTCGACGCCCAGGGCAACCTCTGCCCGCGCAAGGTGCTGGCCGGCCCATGAACCAGGCCCTGCCGCCCGTATCCTGGCGCGACGTGAGCCGGAGCCGCCCGGCGGTGGCCGCCCTCGGCAACTTCGACGGCGTGCACCTGGGCCATGCCCGCATCCTCGACGCCCTGGTGGCCGAGAGCCGGAAAACCGGCTGGGATCCCGTCCTCGTCACCTTCGAGCCCCATCCGCGGCATTATCTCCGCCCCCGCGAGCCCCAATCCCTGCTGGCCACCCCGGTCGAGAAACAGGCCCTGCTCGCGCGCTGGCCGGTGGAGGTCCTGCCCCTCCGCTTCGACGCCGACCTGGCCGGCCTCGAGGCCGACGCCTTCATCGAGGAGGTGCTCAAGGGGCGGATCCAGGGACGCCGCTTCCTCCTGGGGCATGACCACCGCTTCGGCAAGGGCGCCCGCGGGGACGCCGGCCTCCTGCGGAAGCACATGCCGGATCCGGAGCGCGACGTGATGCTCCTGGATCCCCTGATCCTGGACGGCGAGGTGGTCTCCTCCTCGGCGATCCGGACCTGGCTCGAGGCGGGCCGGGTGGACCGGGCCGCCGCCCTGCTGGGCCGCGCCTATTCCTATTCGGGCGAAGTGACCCGCGGCGACAGCCGGGGCCGCACCCTGGGGTATCCCACCGCCAACCTGGACACCCGTTCCGCCCACAAGGCCCTGGTGGCCCGGGGGGTGTACGGGGGCTGGGCCACCCTGCCGGATGGCCGGAGCCATCCCGCGGTGGCCAATATCGGCGTCAACCCCACCTTCGACGGCACGGCGGTGAGAATCGAGGTCCACCTGCTCGACTTCGATCAGGATCTCTACGGCCGATGGCTCGAGTTCGCCCTCCGGTTCCAGATCCGGCCGGAATTGAAATTCCCGTCCGTGCAAGCCCTCAAAACGCAGATCGCCGCCGATATCGAGGAGACCCGACGCCGTTTGGGCCCCCGCCCCTGACGATTTTTCGCCCAAATTCCTCTAAAATTGCGTTTTCCGCAAGAAATCGGGCTTCCGAGGAGTGGAAAATACCGGGACAGGATCTCAATTTCGGCGCCAGTGAAATATATTGATCGCTAACGGAGGGTGAATCCATGGAAAATCCTAACAATCTCGTCGATGACGAAAAGAATTTCATAGTTCCGCTCATGGTCGTCGGCGTACTGGCCGTGGTCGTGCTGTTGGCCATGGGCTTGTTCATGCCGTCGACGGACTGGATCTTCTAGAGACGGAAAACTGTCCCTTGCGCGTTGCGCCGTTTGTTTTGGGTCCCACCCGTAGGGTGGGAAAGGACAGTTTTCTCGCCGGCTCTCCTCATCCCCTAAGTGTCTTTCTCCACCTGAATCTTGGCCGAAAAGCAGAATTCAGTGAATTTCTGTGATTTTCACGGTATCTGCATGGAGGCGCTGTGTCCATCCTTGACGATGGGCGACGGTGGTATTTGTTTTCCGCCAGGTCACTGTTTTTCGCGGGATGTCGGGCCGGGTCCGGGTGGGGCTGCCGGGGAAAGGCCTTGGGGCTGCTGAACTTGCGAAAAACGGCACGGTGAACTATTATTTCACCTTCCAAAAAAATGGAACCGAAAGAATAGCGAGTAGAATATGGCAACGATGACAAAGGAAATTGCGGCCAAGCTGGTGAGCGAACATGGCAAGAACGCCAAGGACTCCGGCAATGCCAAGGTGCAGGTGGCCCTGCTCACCCACCGGATCGCGGAAATCACCGAGCACCTGAAGATCCATAAGAAGGACAAGCACTCCCGCCGCGGGCTGACCACCATGGTCGCCACCCGCCGCCGTCTCCTCAACTACCTCGTGAAGACGGACCTGGAAGGCTATCGCGCCCTGATCAAGAAGCTCGATCTGCGTCGCTGAGACCGTCCCCGCCTTTTTTTACTCCGCTACCTGAAACCTGGCGCGGCGGGTGCCGCGCCCTACGGAAGAAAGAAATTCCATGGCAAAGCAAACCGTCAATATCACCCTTGCCGACGGCAAGGTCATTTCCCTCGAGTCCGGCCGCATGGCCAAGCAGGCCGGAGGCGCCGTCATCGTCCGCATGGGCGACACCATGGTGCTCTGCACGGTGTGCGCCGGCCCCGAGGGGAAGGCCAACGATTTCTTCCCCCTGACGGTCGAATACCGCGAGAAGTTCTACGCCGTGGGCAAGATCCCGGGCGGCTATTTCAAGCGCGAGGCCAAGCCCAGCGACAAGGAAGTGCTCACCTGCCGCATCATCGACCGGCCGCTGCGCCCCATGTTCCCCGAAGGGTACATGCGCGAGGTCCAGATCGTCTGCACCGTGCTCTCCGCCGACGACAAGCATGACGCCGACACCCTGGCCGTGATCGGCTCCTCGGCCGCCATCGGCCTCTCCCACCTGCCCTTCGAGGACCAGGTCGCCGCCGTGAAGGTCATCGGCACCAAGGACGGCAAGTACACCATCAATCCCACCTACGAGGAAATCGAGACCGCCGACATCGAGCTGATCGTGGCCGGTTCCGCCACCTCCATCTGCATGGTGGAAGGATCCTCCTTCGAGGTCGCCGAGGACATCATGGTCGGCGCCATCCTGGCCGGCCACGAGGCCATCAAGACCATCGTCAAGGGCCAGCAGGAGCTCATCTCCCGCTTCGAGGTCAAGAAGGACGTGTTCGTCACCCCCGAGAAGGACCCGGCCCTGTTCGCCCGCGTGGACGCCGTGGCCAAGCCCCTCCTGATCCAGAGTTTCCACAAGCCCTACCTCAAGAAGGACCACTACGCCTCCATGGCGCAGATCAAGAAGGAAGTGGTGGCGCAGCTGGCCGGCGAGTTCCCGGAGCGCGAAGGCGAGATCAAGGCCTGCATCGAGGACATCCAGTGGCGCGAGATGCGCGAGCTGATCCTCAGCGAGAAGCTCCGCATCGACGGCCGCGGCCCGTCCGACATCCGCCCCATCGAGATCGAGACCCAGGTCCTGCCCCGCGCCCACGGCGCGGCCCTGTTCCAGCGCGGCGAGACCCAGGCCCTGGTGGTCTGCACCCTCGGCACCCGCAACGACGAGCAGCGCGTGGAGTCGCTGCAGGGCGAGACCTTCAAGAACTACATGCTGCATTACAACTTCCCCGGCTATTCCGTCGGCGAGGCCAAGCGCATGGGCTCCATCGGCCGCCGCGAGGTGGGCCACGGCTACCTGGCCGAGCGCGCCCTGGCGCCGGTGCTCCCCACCTCGGAGAGCTTCCCCTACACCATCCGCCTGGTCTCCGACATCATGGAGTCGCACGGCTCCTCGTCGATGGCCTCGGTCTGCGGCGGCTCCCTGGCCCTGCAGGACGCCGGCGTCAAGATCAAGGCCCCGGTGGCCGGCATCGCCATGGGTCTCGTCTCCGACGGCACCCGCTTCGAGACCCTCTCCGACATCAACGGCACCGAGGATCACCTCGGCGACATGGACTTCAAGGTGTGCGGCACCGAGGCCGGCATCACCTCCTTCCAGATGGACATCAAGCTGCGCGGCCTCACCCCCGAGATCATGCACCGCGCCCTGAAGCAGGCCAAGGAAGGCCGGCTGCACATCCTCGGCAAGATGAAGGAGGCCCTGCCGGGCCCCCGCGAGCTGTCCAA
Organism: uncultured bacterium; assembly: GCA_966238865.1. Lineage (GTDB taxonomy): Bacteria > Fibrobacterota > Fibrobacteria > UBA11236 > UBA11236 > CBILQL01. The sequence goes on along the minus strand of CBILQL010000303.1, from coordinate 1,850 downwards.
GCTGGCGCCCGCCATCCTGCAGAAGAAGATCCCCTCGGACAAGATCAAGGACCTCATCGGCCCCGGCGGCAAGGTCATCCGCGGCATCCAGGAGACCGCCGGAGCCACCCTCAACGTGGACGATCAGGGCAACCTGACCATCTCCGCGCAGCACCGGGCCAACGCCCTGGTGGCCCTCAAGATGGTCAACGAGCTGTTCGCCGAGGCCGAGGTGGGCAAGACCTACAAGGGCAAGGTGAAGGGCATCGCCACCTTCGGCGCCTTCGTGGAGATCCTCCCGGGCAAGGAAGGCCTGGTGCACATCTCCGAGCTGGCCCTGTCCAAGGTCGAAAAGGTCGAGGACGTGCTCTCCATGGGCGACGAAGTCGAGGTCAAGTGCATCGGCGTCGACCCGCAGGGCAAGATCAAGCTGAGCCGCAAGGTGCTGCTGGTCCAGGGATGAAATCACGGGGGATCCTCCGGGATCCCCTGTAATCGGTTTTCCGTTTTCCTTTTTTCGTTTTTCGTGGTGCCGCGGCGACGCTTCCCGGCACCAAGCTTGGAACAAGCTCGAAGCGAAAAACAAAAAACGGAAGACGAAAAACGAAAGGCCGTCACACCTTGAGCCCCTCCCCCCGCTCCTCCGCCAACCTCGACGTCCGCACCACCCGCCTGCCCAACGGCGTGGTAGTGGCCACCGAGTCCCTCCCCAAGGTGCGTTCGGCCTCCATCGGCGTCTATCTCGACATCGGCAGCCGCGACGAGGTGCCGCACACGAACGGGCTCGCGCACCTGTTCGAGCACATGGTGTTCAAGGGGACCCCCAAGCACGACGCCCTCGAGATCGTGAAGGTGTTCGAATCCACCGGCGGCCAGGTGAACGCCTACACCTCCAAGGAGCAGACCTGCTTCTACGCCAAGGTGGTGGACACCGAGGTGGCCTCGGGCCTCTCCATGCTCCTCGAGATGGTGCTCGAGAGCGAGTTCGACCCCGTCGAGCTGGCCAAGGAGAAGGACGTGATCATCGAGGAGATCAAGTCCGGCTACGACAACCCCGAGGACTACGTCTACGACCTGTTCTCCGCCTCCTTCTTCGACACCCACAGCCTGGGCTATCCCATCGCGGGCACGGAGAAGACCGTGAAGGGGCTCACCCGGAAACATCTCGTGGATCACCAGGAGAAGGCCGGCCGCAGCCTGCCCCTGTGCGTCGTCGCCGTGGGCATGGTCGATCACGCCGAGGTGGTGGACATCGTGCGCCGGGCGTTCAAAATCCGCGCCGCCCAGGTGCCGCCCGCCCGCCGGGGGCTGCTGGCGCCCGGCGCCGCGCGCAAGGCGGCCGAACGCGCCCCCGCGGTCCTCAGGCCGAAGCACCTGCTCGCCCCACGCCCCGTGAACCAGGTGACGGCCCTGCTGGGCGGCCCCAGCTACGACTGGCACCATCCCAACCGCTACGCCATGCTGCTGCTCAACTGCATCCTCGGGGACGGCATGAGCTCCAAGCTGTTCCAGAGCGTGCGCGAGAAGCTCGGCCTGGTCTACAACCTCTACTCCAACCCGGAGTTCCTCATCAACGCCGGGGTCTTCGCCATCGGCTTCGCCACCGAGCCCAAGGACATCCCCAAGGCCGTCAAGGAGATCAACAAGCAGATCGCCGAGCTCAAGCGCCTCGGCCTCAAGGCCTCGGAGCTCGAGTTCGCCAAGCGCAACGTCAGCGGCGGCATCCTGCTGGGGCTCGAGTCAACCAGCACGCGCATGGCCACCCTGTCGCGCGCTGACGTCGAGCACGTCGCCCACCTCGCCCGGCTGGGCCTGACCGACGACGAGCTGGGCCGGCTCGAGGGGCAGCTCAACCACATCCTCGACCAGTA
>CBILQL010000302.1:0-6445 GCA_966238865.1 uncultured bacterium | reverse complement strand
CGCCAGGGCCTGCACGTCCTTCTCGGTGTAGAGATGCTTGTCGGTGACCATGTAGCCGCTGGCCGTCTTCTTGATGAGCCCCAGGTCCAGGAGCAGCCTGATGCTCTCCTCGGCCTGGGTGGGAGTGATGGCGGGGAGGATCCGGGCGGCGATGGCGGCCGGGTTCCTCTGCTTCTGGTCGATGCCGAAGTAGTTCCAGACCGCGGAGTAGTACCACCGGGAGAAGAAGCGGTACTGGGTCTCGCCCACGATGTGGGCGCGCGAGCTGCGGAACTTGGCGAGCTGCGCGAAGAAGTGGTTCTTCTCCGTCATCCCCTTGGCCTGGTTGAACTGCACCAGCAGATCGAAGTAGCGGAACTCGCGCTCCGAAAGTCCCAAGGCCTTCCCGAACTTGATGCGCAGGCTCTGGCTGAGGCTCCGCCGGCCCTTGAGGATGGCCGGCAGGAGGCTCGAGGACGAGAGGGGCAGCCCCGCCTCGCGCGCGAAGTTGCGCTGGGAGAACCCGGGATCGGTTTCCCGCCGGTGCGCGCAATGATCGCGGATGAAATCGCGGTAGTCGAGGTACTGAAGGATCTGCGGTCCGCTCCCGTGCGCTCCCGCGCGCCTGCCGCCGCTGCGGCCTGGGGATTCGGGTGCGGACGCCTTCTCCATGCCATAAGTATAATCCCGCGCGGCCGGTCCGGACCGCACCGGGACGTCGAAAACTGGGGACAAAAATGTCCCGGGAAATTTGCGGATGAGGTTCCTGGGATCCCCGGAATATTGCAATATCATGGCGATTCCACCTAAAAATAGCCAAAACCCCGCGGGCGAAAGTGGGGACGTTTAATCCCCGGATTTTCTCGGATAACGTTCACGCCCCCCCGGACCGGACAATTAAACTAGAGGCATCACTTCAACGGAGGACCGATGAGAATGTCCATATCAATCTCAAGAACTCTGATCGGGATGGGGGTCGCCTCGGCCCTGTTCCTGGGCTGCCAGCAGCTCGCGGGGCGCGACGACGCGTCAAGCGGGAACCCGGATGTTACCGGCGCGGGCGCGGTTTCTGATTTCGACCTTGCTCTCCGGGTCAAGCCCACCGAGGAATGCCTTGCCCTGCAGGAGCTGCTGCTGGCCGCCGACTCCGCCGGCGAAACCTCCCTCACCGTGGAGGGCGATTTCGTGAAGCTCTGCCTCGAGGAGGTCAAGCCCGGCCCCGACGGCGCCATCCACATCCCCCCTGGCCTGGTTCCCCCCAAGCCCTCGCGCTGCAAGTGGCTGGTCTCCCAGGTGGACTCCGGCAATTCGGAATACATCGTCAAGCTGCTCTACAATTGCCCCGAGCCCTGCGACACGGCGCTGGCCGATACGGTCAAGGGCCATTGCCCCGTACCCAGGCCCAAGCCCGATTGCCCGTCCCTGATCGCCAGGTTCGACACCCTCGACACGGCGTCCCGGGAATATTCCAAGCTGAAGCACTTCCTGCACCACCATTGCGGGATCATCGATCCCGATCATCCCGTGCCCCCGGCGCGGGACACCCTGCTTCCGCCGCCTCCCCCGCCCAGGGACACCCTGCCCCCGCCGCCTCCGCGTGAGCCCACCCTGTGCGACTCGATCCACGTGGGCCTGGCCGGCCTCGACAAGACTTCGGACGAATATGCCGCCCTGAAGGAGCAGCATGACGCGGTCTGCCACATCCCGCCTCCGCCGAAGGACACTCTGCCCCCGCCGCCCGAACCCTGACGGCTCCCGGGCTTTCCTGAACGCATCGAATTCCGGCCCCTGTTGTCCGAGGGAGGGGCCGGACGGAGGGAGGGGATAGCCCCTCCCTTTCTTATTTCAGGGGATGATTGCCGGAACGGATGTCAGGGCAGGGCGATGCGCAGGACCGAACGCCCCGCCGTGCTCCGGATGGCGACGACGTAGACTCCGCCCCTCGACAGGGACACGGGGATTTCGGCGTCCAGGGACGGGCCGGACCCGGGCGTCCAGGCATGGAGCAGCCTTCCGCCGGCGTCATGGATCTCCGCGCCTTGGAGGGTGGCGCCGCCCTTCAGGCGCAGGATGCCCCCGGCATAGGCTGCGGTGATGTGAGATGCCGCCGTCCGTCCGGGGCTTCCGCCGTCGATGCCGGTGGTGCTGCCCAAGGTGAATCGCCTCATGAAGTCCCAGGCTTCCTTGGTCTCGTTGAGGGTCCGGTCGTTGTAGTCGTGGGCCTGCCCCTGGATATGGATGAACACCATTTCGCTTCCCTGATCGCAGGGCGCCCACACTTCCTTCTTCAGCTTGGAATTGCCCTGGTAGGAATTGGTGACCTGCGCGGTGGCCGGGCATTTGAACTTCGATCGCATGCTGGAGAGGAAGGCGGGAAGATCCGAATACTTCACGAAATCGTCGCCGGTGCCGTGCATGTGTAGGATGGGCATGGGCCGCTTGGGGTTGCACCCGGACGCGCCGCCCCCTCCGAGGAGGTACCCGGAGGCCGGTGCCACGGCCGCGAACTTGTCGGCGACGGCGCAGGTGAGGGCATAGCTCATCATGCCCCCCATCGAGAAGCCGGTCTCGTACACCCGGTTGCGATCGATGTTATAGCGCTTGGCCATGGTGTCGATGAGGGCCACGAAGTACTTGACGTCGTTGCCGTTGGCGGAGAGGTCCCACGTGGAGCCGTTGGATTGCGGATAGACGACGACGATCTTGGCCGAGTCCGCGACCTTGTCCCAGCTCGACGCGCTCCGCATCCAGGTGTTGGTCTGGTTCATGCCGTGCACGCTGAAGACGAGCGGCGGATTCGCCGGAAGGCCGGACGGCAGGTAGACCATGTAGGTCCGGTTCACCCCGCCGATGTTCATGCTTCCATTCTGTATCCCGGTCTGGGCGCGCGCCGTTCCGCCCAGCGCCGAGGCTATCATCGCGACTGCGGCAATCTGTTTCATGGCTGACCTTTCTTCCGCCCGGTTTCCGGGAGTCCCGGCCAGGCGGCGTTTTCGGATTGAATTTATGCGTTCCTGCCTGGGCCAGGGTGGAAGAATTTGAGGTTCCCGATCCGGGCACGGAACGGGCGTGGAAATACTCAAGTCCGCGAAAGGAGTGGGCGGACGGATCTGCCGAATATTGCTTCGGCGTCATCATCCAACTACGTACACGGTCAGCCACAAGCATTTTTCCTGACCGAAAGTTGACCGGCAGTTTCCCCGGAGTCCATCCTCCCGGAACTACCTTACGGACAGTCCGGAGGCGCCTGCAAAGAGAGGTCCCGGAAGGAGAGAGTGATGGAAACCGGTATTCGACGCGCACGCATGTTCCTGGCGGCGGCCGCCCTTTCCGCCTTGGCCGGCATGCCGGGGGCGGCCGAAACCTGGCGGCCCACATCGATGCGGGACGATGTCCTGCAAGCCTTCGCGGAGAAGGGAGACACGCTCTTCGGCGGCTCGGCCACAGCGGGCATCCGTCTCAGCACGGATGGGGGTCGGACCTGGCACGGGATTACGTCCTGCTTCGGCGGATCCTACCATTCGGTGCTCGCCCTGCACGCCTCGGGAGATCTGGTCGTCGCGTCCTTCGACCTCGCCGGCATCTGCCTGAGCCGCGACGGCGGGGCCACCTGGATGGAGGCCAACGCCGGACTGCCGGTCCAGCGCATCATCCATGACGTGGTGCGGATCGGGGACACTTTGGTGGCGGCAGCCCGGTACACGGCGGCGGGGCCGCCGTGTACCGGGCCGCGGTGTCGGGGGAGGCATGGTTCCCGTCCGCGACCGGGCTGGATACCGCGGTGAGAGCCGTGTCCAGCTTCGCCCTGGACTCCCAGGGCGTGCTCTACGCGGGGATTGCGGAGGCCCGCAGCCCCTCTCCGTTCTACCTGTACTCCAGCAGGAGCGCCGGGTCGTCATGGGAACCCGTCCCGGGCAGCCTGCCGGGCGTGGTCTACGACCTGGCTTGGGCGGATAGGCATCTCATCGCCGCTACCGGTCGCGGCGTGTTCCGCTCCTCCGACGGCGGCGCCGCCTGGGAGGATTGCGGTACGGACTTCACAGCCGGCGATAGCTTTGCTCTCGCGGCCCGCGGCGCGCTGGTGTACGCGGGATCGGGGAGCGTCGTCTTCCGCAGCCGGGACGGGGGCGGCAGCTGGCTGGCCCTGCAGGACGGCCTGCCGGGCCCGGTCGCGGCCATCAGCGCCCTTTGGATAGGATCGGCTTCCGTCCTGGCGGGGGTGGCGCCCTCCCACGGCGTCTGGATGCTGGAAAGCGCACTCAGCACGCAACGCCCGTCGGTCGGAACTTCCGCCTCCCCTGGGGCGAGGCGATCTGGCCCCGGTGTGGACGCCTTGGGTCGGGTCCGGAATCTCCGCCGGTAGAGTTACTGCTTGCGCCGGTACTGGCGCATCGTCAGGGGCCCGAACACCGCCACCTGGGCCGCGCTGGCCCCCAGCACCCACAGGATCTGCGCCGCGGTCACGTCGCCGTGCACCAGCCCCCGCACCGCGGTGGCCGTGCGGCTGACGGGGTTGTGCTCGACGGCGATCCGCAGCCAGCCGGGCATGGTCGAGGGGCGCACGAAGATGTTGCTGCAGAAGGTGAGCACGAACAGGACCATGGAGCTGATCATCATCACCGATTCCTGGGACTTGAGCACCAGGCCCAGCAGCGTCCACACCCAGGAGAGGCTGAAGGCGAAGATGAGGAGCAGGGCCACGGCGATCGGCAGGCCGTACCACGGCCCGTCCGGGCGGAAGCCCAGGATGAAGCCGAGCGCGACGACCACGGCCGAGGCCATGGCGTAGCGGGCCGCGTCGCCGAGCAGGGCCCCGACGAGGACGGAGGGGTGCCAGATGGGCAGGGAGCGGAAGCGATCGAAGGCGCCCTTGTTGACGTCCAGGTTGATGGCCAGGGCCGTGTACATGGTGATGAAGCAGACCGTCTGCACCAGGATGCCCGGCAGGAGGTATTGCAGGTAGTCCCGGGTCGAGCCCGCCAGGGCCCCGCCGAACAGGTAGGTGAACATGAGCGTGAAGATGATCGGGAAGCCGGTCACGTCGAAGAGCTGCATGGGCACGTGCTTGATCTTGAGCAGGGCCCGCCAGCCGAAGGTCAGGGACGTGGAGAGCGGCCCGGGCCGCGGCGGGCGGGCGTGGGAGACCAGCGCCCCGGCGAGGGCGGCTGGGACGGTGGGTGCGGTCCGGGCGGCGCCGGCGCCGGGCGCACCGGGTGCCGCCGGTATCCGACCGGCTTGGCCGTCTTGGCCCGGTTGGGAAGCGGGGTTCGCGAGGGTCATGGCATCAACCGTTTCCGCCCGCGGAGGCGGCGCTCCCGGCTTCGCCGTGCGCGTCGCCCGCGGCATGGCCGGTCAAGGTGAGGAAGACCTCGTCCAGGCTTGGCTGGGCGAGGGAGAAGTCGGTGAAGGCCAGGCCGGCGCGGGACAGCTCGGCCAGGGCCAGGGAGGCCTTGCCGGCGTCGTCGACGCGGATGGAGAGGGCCGACGGATCGGATTCCAGGTGGACGGAGCCGCCCAGGACGCGCTCCAGCACGTCGGCGGCCTGCGGGCGCGGGGACGGATCGTGCAGGCGCACGCGCAGGGTGCTGGCCCCGATGGAGGCCTTGAGCTCCCGGGGCGTGCCCTCGGCGATGACCCTGCCGTGGTCGATGACGGCGATGCGATCGGCCAGCTGGTCGGCCTCCTCGAGGTATTGGGTGGTGAGCAGCACCGTGGTGCCCCCGCCGGCCAGGGCCCGCACGATGTCCCAGACCTGGTTGCGGCTGCGCGGGTCGAGGCCCGTGGTCGGCTCGTCCAGGAACAGGAGATCGGGCGTGACCACCAGGCTGGCGGCGATGTCCAGGCGGCGGCGCATGCCGCCGGAATAGGTCTTGGCCAGGCGGCCGCCGGCCTCCGAAAGGTCGAAGGCGGCCAGCAGCTCGTCGGCCCGCTTCCGCGCCTCCGCGCGGGAATAGCCCAGCAGGCGGGCGAGCAGCACCAGGTTCTCCTGGCCGCTCAGATCCTCGTCCACCGAGGCGAACTGGCCCGTGAGGCTCACCCGGGCGCGCACCGCGTCCGGCTCGGCGACGATGTCGTGGCCGAACACGCGGGCGGTCCCACCGTCCGGCGCGACCAAAGTGGCCAGCATGCGCACAGTGGTGGTCTTGCCGGCCCCGTTGGGTCCCAGGAAGCCGTACACCATGCCCCGGGCCACGTCGAGGTCCACCCCGTCCACGGCCCTTGTCTTCCCGTAGGACTTGGCCAGCCCCCGGGTCTCGATGGCAGGAGCGTCGCTCATTCGTCCCCCGCGGCGACCACGGGCTTGATGTCCACCACGGGAGTCCCGTCGATGGCCTCGATGGCGTCGAGGCGCAGGCCGCCGGGGCCGACTTCCAGCACCTTGGCGCGGTGCAGGCCGACGGGGTTGGGGCGATCCGGGGAGCGGGTCGAGAACACCCCCGTGAGAGGGTTGGCCGCGTCCCCGCGG
>CBILQL010000301.1:0-6447 GCA_966238865.1 uncultured bacterium | reverse complement strand
CTGCGCGCGGGCCTCCCCGCCCTCCTTCCGCTCATCCTGCTCGTCGCGGCCCTGGGCCCCGGAGCCGCTCCCGCATCCGCCCAGGACAATCCGCAGGCCTACCTCGATCCCACCGCGGAGCTCGTCCGCAAGCGGAATTTCATGTTCTCGGGCGGCCTCGAACTCCCCATCTCCGGATCCCAGGGCGTGCAGCCCCAGGTCGCCGCCTACCTGGACCTGCCCCGCAGCCTCCAGGTCGGCATCAAGGCCCGCGTGGACCTCCGCTCGGCCACGGACACGGTGCCCTTCGACTACATCCCCCAGACCGGCCTGCACCTGCGCCAGCTCTGGCTCAGCGACCAGGACACGTCCACGGTGCGCAACTCCGAGTACATCTCCCTGGTGCTCGGCTTCTATCCCGCCTACGACTTCGAGGGGTCCCGCGACGGCCTCAAGCCCTTCGGCGCGATAGCCCTCGGAAAGTACTGGATGCCCTTCGGGAACCAGCCGTACGGCCTGGACTTCTGCATAGAGATCGCGCGGTTCTTCGATGGTCATCCACCCGGCAGGCCCCGCACGTTCTTCTTGTCCGCCGGGGTCAATCTCTTCCGCGCTTTCTCTTTTCATAAACGGTGAAAATCCCGGCCGGAAGCCGGGATTTTCACCTATGCCCACTCGCTTGCCAGCGCAAGCTCAGGGGTCCCCGGGTCTTAGAACCGGTGTGCGGGGAAGAGAAGACAGAGAAGAGCGGAGTGGTGTCCCGGGTCGCAGTGCCAGGCGCCCAGGGTCCTCAGGGTGAGGCCCTTGAGTGCAACGGCCCACTGGGGTGGACCGGCCTGCTTCTGTATTGCAGCGCGTCGCAGCAATCGGAACGAGGCTGAGACAAGATGATCGAACGCAGGCCGGCGGCCTTTCGGCGCGCATGGGACCCTGCGGGACGCATGGGTGCGGAGGCGAGTTCACGGCGGGCTGTGCCGCTTCCGGATGCGGCCGGCCGCAGGGTGAAGGAGGGCGCTCGCGACCGGCATCCGGAAGCGGCGCCGGAGACCCCCTGGCTTAGTCCAGCCGTGGCCGCAGCCGCAGCGCCCATGCGTCCCGCCTAATGCCGCGGCGCCTGAGCCCATGCGCCGGGCAGGGCGTCATTCACGACTAATGTCCCCTGGCAAGCGCCGCCTGGAAGACGCGCTCGACGCCCACGACGAAGGCGGCTTCGCGGTAGGTGATGTCGTACTTCTTCGCGGCGGCGGAGACGGCGGCGAGGCCGGCGGACATGAACTTGTCCAGCTCCAGCTTGCTCTCGGCGCGCTCCCAGCGGTGCATCTGGATGTTCTGGGTCCATTCGAAGTAGGAAGCCACGACGCCGCCGGCGTTGGCCAGGATGTCCGGGACCAGGATGACGCCCTTGGCGGACAGGTAGGCGTCGGCCTCGGGGGTCACCGGGCCGTTGGCGCCCTCGATGACGTAGCGGGCCTTGATATCGGCCATGTTGCCGGCGTGGATCACGTGCCCGAGCGCCGCGGGGACCAGGATGTCGCAGTCCATGGCGAGGACGTCGAGCCTGCCGCGCTCGGAGAAGTCGCCGCCGTCGAAGCCGGCCAAGGTGCGCGTCCGCTCGAAGTGGGCCAGCAGCCGCTCCACGTCGAGGCCGGCGCGGTTGACGATGACGCCGGACACGTCGCCGATGGCGGTCACCTTGGCGTTCATGCGGTGCAGGTGCAGGGCCGCGAAGCTTCCCACGTTGCCGAAGCCCTGGATGGCCACGGTCTTGCCGGAGAGGAACTCCTTGCGATCCTCCAGGACGCGGCGGGTGATCATGGCCACCCCCAGCCCGGTGGCGTCCACGCGGTCGGGGGTGCCTTCGAGGGGCACCGGCTTGCCGGTGACGATGGCGGGGGTATAGCCGTGGATCATGCCCCAGGTGTCCATCATCCAGCCCATCACCTTGGCGTTGGTGCCCACGTCCGGGGCCATGATGTCCTTGTAGGGGCCTATCATGTTCTTCACGCTGTTGACGAAACGGCGCGTCACCGCCTGCAGCTCGCGGTCCGAGAACTTGGAGGGATCCAGGCAGATGCCGCCCTTGGCGCCGCCGAAGGGGATGTTCACGATGGCGCATTTCCAGGTCATCAGGGAGGCCAGGGCCTTCACCTCGTCCAGGTCGACTTCCGGATGGTAGCGCACGCCTCCCTTGTAGGGGCCGCGATAGCCGTTGTGCTGCACCCGGTAGCCTTCGAAGACCCTCAGTTCCCCCTTGTCGTCGGTGATGGGCAGGGAGACCTTGCATTCCCGCCAGCAGGTGGTGAGGAGCTTGCGATAGCTATCCTTGATTCCGAGCAGGTCGCTGGCGCGGTTGACGCTGGCGTTCACCGCGCCGAAAGGGCTGAGTTTGTTGGGGACGGGCTGAATCATACCCATATTATAACATTGGGCAGGACCCGGGTCCCGTTTTTCGGGTTTATCGCGTTGTTTGGGGCGGTATTTCGCCGAGAACGCGGCGCGATTCCGGCGTCAGGCGCGGAATTTCCCGGCGCAGGAAAGTGTCGGAACCTTTGAGGTCCCGGGCCAGAAGCACCCATTCGCGCCGCTCCTCGGGAGTGAGGACGAGGGGGCAGCGTTTTTCCAGCGCTTTCCAATCCCCCTTGGCGGCCTTCGCCAGGAGCCGGCGGGCCCATTGCCGGTTGTAGAATTGCTCGTCCTTCAAGGCGGGCAGGAGCCGCGGCCAATCCTTGAGGGGCGGGTGCTTGCTCAGGGCCCAGAGCAGCATCTGCCGTTCCAATCCCTTGGTCCGGGCGGCGGCCTCCAGCAGGAACGGCAGGTCCGAGGGATCGGGATAGGTCCCCAGGCTGCGCACCGCCATCTTCCGCACCTCGACGCTGTCGGCCTGCAGGTATTTCCGGGCCGTGGCCAGGAAGGCCCGGTCCCCGAGGGCGGAACCGATGCGCAGGAGCTGCACCTTCAAGCTGTCCGGGGCCGTGGGCAGGGCCTTGTCCAGGCGCGCCGCCGCCTCCGGCCGCTTTCCCGAGTCGGAGACAAGGATGAACAGCCGCTCCACGTAATGCCGCTGACGGGGCGTCTGGCCGACGAGGCGCGCGGCGAGGAGATAGTCCAGGGTGGCGGCTCCGCCGGCCACGAGGCGTTTCTCGGCGGTGTCCCGCATCGCCTGGTAGCGAGGCTCCCCGGTGGCGGCCGGTATGAACAGGGTATCCAGGCGCGCAAGGGCCGGCGGTGCGTAATCGAAAACCGGGGAACGGAAGCCGCGGCGGACGCCCGGGGCCGTGTCCGCCAGGGCGGGAACGGCTGCCGCATCCTGCCGCACCGGCGGCGGCGGCGATCCGGGTTCGGAAGGTTCCGCGGCGGCGGTCATCCCCTCCTTGCCCGGCACGGGCGGCAGGATGGGGCCGGACAGATCCAGCCCGAAGCCGTTGCCCCGGGTCTCTCCGTTGAACGTGCTCCAGGCGGCGCCGTCCTTTTGCTCGGCGTAGCGATCCTTTCCGCCGGCATCCAGGAAGAAGCCGTAACTGCCGCGCTCCCGCCGCATGTCCGCGGCCCCCAGGGCCAGGCCCGCGGCGATCCCGGAGTAGATGTCGTTGCCGGCCATGTCCTGCAGCAGGCCCAGCCCGTTGGCGCTGCCGGATCCCTGGATCTTGTCCACGCCGAGGTAGGAATCGTCGCCGGCCCGGTCGTGCAGGAGGCCGAAGCCGAGGTCATGCCCGCAGCCCTGGCTCACCCCCTTGGAGGAGCGGCGGTCGTTCCCGGCCCAGTCCACGGCGGCGCCCACCGCGATGTGCACCCCGGCGCCCTGGGCGTATTGAAAGGCCTCGTAGCGATCGTCGCCGGCCTCGTCCAGGAGCAGGCCCATGGCGTACCAATAACCCGACCCCTGCCCGTAGATGTCGGCCAGGTAGACGTCGTTTCCCTTCTGGTCGCGCAGGACGCCGATGCCGCCCGCGTAGTCCGGGGCCATCCCGGTCGAGAAGCCCTGCACCATGTTCAGGTAGCGGTCCTCGTAGCGCAGGTCGTCCTGGAAGGTGGGCCGCGCCAGGTAGCGGTCGTCGCCGGCGCGGTCGAGGAGCAGCCCGAGCCCGCGGGTCGACGAGGCGCCCTGCGACATCACGCTGGCGGAATAGACGTCGCTGCCGGCCTCGTCCTGCAGCACGCCGATGCCGAAGGAGGCGAACCCCAGGGACGCGCAGCGCCCCTCGTAATAGTCGTTCCCGCCCGCGTCGAAGAGGTGTGAATACCCGAACAGCGCCGACCCGAAGGCGAAATCCAGCCCCAGGTAATGATCGTCCCCGCCCAGGTCGGCGATCAGGGAAACGCCCAGGTTGCCCGGGGAGCGGTGCAGGCTGTCGCGCGAGCGGTACAGGTCGTTCCCGCCCAGGTCCACGACGAGCAGGAACTCCCCGGGCCTTCCCCGCGGGGCGAAGTCCCAGCGGTCGTCGCCGCCGGGATCGATCCAGATTCCGCGATCGGGCCGATGGCTGTCTGATCCGTGCGTGCCCATCACCAGGGGCACCTGGGCGCGGGCCGCCAGGCGCTTGAGGCGGGCCAGCGCCTTGAGGGAGTCCGGTCCCCGCAGGGAATCCAGGATCCAGGCCTCCAACCCCCAGGCCGCCGAGGAGGCCCGCACCAGGGCGTCGCGATCGAGGCGCCCCGCCAGCTCCAGGACGCGCTTGCCGCGCGCGTCCTCGCGGAGGCGTTTCAGCTCGGCCGGCACCGGGTCCAAGGTGGCGTCCTCCTCCCGCATCAGGAACAGGGAGGAGGCTTCCCGGAAGAGGAAGTCCAGTTCCGCGCCGGACAGGCTGGCCGTCTGCCGCGCCAGGTTGGCGCGGATGCGCGGGAGGGCCGAATCCAGGGACCCCGGCAGGCCCGGCAGCTGATCCGGCCAGGCCCCGGGCTCGGCGTCGAGCAGCGGCCAGAGGGATTCCGGAGGCAGGGGCAGGGAACGGGCGCCCAGGAGGAAAGGCTCGGTGCGGGCCAGCACCTCGTCCACCACGCCTTCGAGGCGGAAAGGGTTGCGCAGCACGTTCTCCACCCGGGTGAGCCGGAAAGGGTCGGCCTTGGCATTGGGGGGGAGCAGATCCAGGTCGAGGGGGAACACCCCGTTGGGCTCCATCACCGCGAGCCGGGAGGAATCCAGGTCGAGCAAGGTGCCGGGGCGGGCGCCGCCCGCCGTCGTATCGGCCGCGGCCGCCATGCCCGCGGCGGCAACCCCGACTCCCATGGCGGCAACCGCCATTCTTATGGCGGCGAGGACGGCCGCCGCGAGGGCCGTGGGCCTGCGGAGCGCTCTCACAGCCCCAATTGGCGACGCAGGGACGCGACGTCACGCCCCTGTTTCACCATGTCCTTGAGGATCAGCTGCAGACGCCGGCGGCCCAGGTCGTGGGTGCTGGCCTGGATCGGAGTCTGCCCGTTGAGGGCGTCCAGCGGGGTGTGCACCCACAGGTCCAGCTCGGCCGTCCCTTCGCCCGGCAGCGTATCGCTCGCCCCGGCTCCGGGCAGCGACACCACGCGGCCCAGGCGCCCGTCCAGCCAATCGCGCACGTAGCCGCGGAAGCCGGGATCGGTCAGGCGGGCGTGCAGCGCGCCCCCCTTGGCCTCCAGGCGCGCCAGGCACAGGGCGCGGTAGCGCAGCTCCCATTGGCCCGGGCCCGTCGGACGCGTCTCCGGCGCCGATTCCAGCTCGGAGTGCAGCGCCGGGAGGTCGCGGACGGCCGCCTCCAGGACTGTCGCGGGGCCCGTTCCGCGGGTGGGACGCCCCACCCGCGCGTCGTAGGTCTCGGCGCGCCAGAGGGCCAGGAACACGGATCCGTGGCGGCGCCACTCCTCGCAATGGACGTCCGGACGCAGGGTCACCGAGGGCTTCACCTTCAGCTCCCGGCAGCTCGCGCGGAACATGGCCTCCAGCCGCTCGGCGGAGAGGGAAGGCGAGAAGGGGAGTACGGCGTGGCCGCAGAACTCCCGGCCGCGGAAGGGCAGGAGGCGCGTGATGAGCCCGGCGCCGACCTCGGGCAGGCGGTCGGCATGGCGGACGCGGTGGACCTTGCCGTTGCCGAGGTTGCGCAGGCGCGCCTCGGAGGGCGAGCGCTCCTCCACGCGGTAGAACCAGAACGGGGCGTAGGACCATTGGATCAGGTCATGGGCCAGACGCAGGTCCTTCCCTTCCAGCTCGCGCGCGGTGCGGAGGATGGGACGCGCGTCGCTGTACTGCACGAAATAATCCCAGAAGAAATCCTCCAGCACGGCGCGGCCGTAGTCCGGATCCTCCATGAGCAGATCGTGGGGATAATCCTCCTTGCCGATCTTCTCCCAATAGGCCTGGTACAGGGCGCGCAGGGGGAACAGGGCCATGGACAGCTCGTGCAGGCAATGGCGGAAGCCGTAATACAGGCCGTCCCCCTCCTCCTGCACCTTCCCTTCCGCGAATTGGGGATGATGGCGGAGGTCCCCGGCGGCCTCCCGCGG
>CBILQL010000300.1:0-6483 GCA_966238865.1 uncultured bacterium | reverse complement strand
GACGTCCGGGAGGCGAGGCCCTGGCGGCTGGCAGCCTCCCTGGCCGTGGGCTTGGGGATGGTGGCCGCCCTGGCGGTGCTGTTCCGGGAGCCGCCCGGCATGGCCGCCCTCGAAGGCGCGGAGGAAACCGAGGCCCATCAACTGGCCATCGTCGACGCCGAGCAGGCCTCGGACGCGGTCCTGGAGGGGCTCCAGGAATGGCATGCGGACCTGGGCATCCCGGCGGGCGAACGCTTCGAGGAGATGTCGGCGGTGGGTTGGGCGGATGACACAGCGCTGTTCAACCCGCTGCTCGAGGAATGACGGCTTCGGATTTTCGCTGGAAAATGATCACATCAATGGAAAACGATCACAACAAGGAGGGGATATGTTCAAAGAAGGTATGATGCGGAAGTCGATGGGGATCCTGATGGTGACGGCGCTGGCAGCCGTGGCGCAGCCCGGTGACAGGGACGGGCATCCGAGGGGCCCGGGGATGGGCCATGGGATGGGCCATGGGATGGGCCATGGGATGGAAGGCCACGGCAAGGGGGGCTTCCCGGGCATGATGGGCTTCGGGGCGGATTACCTGCACCCGAAGATGCTGAAGGAACTCGGGCTCAGCGATGCGCAGCAGAAGCAGATCCGCGAACAGCGGCTGGCCTTCCAGAAGCAGCGGATCCAGATCCAGAGCGAGAAATCCATCCTGGAGCTGGACCTCCAGAACGTGCTCGCCACCGCGCCCGTGAAGGAGGCGGAGGCCCTCAAGGTGGCCGAGAAAATCGCCGCGGCGGATCGCAAGGCCCTGCTCCTGCGCGTTGAAAGCATGAGCAAGTTCCTGGCCGGACTCACCCCGGAACAGCATCGCAAGGTGATGGATTACCAGGCGGAGCTGCGGGAAAAGCGCAAGACCTGGCGCGAGGAGATGGATCGCGGCTGGAAGCGCCATCACCGCGAGGATTCGGAAGACTCCAAGCGCGACAAGCACTGACCCCTTGGCACCCGGATCCTGAGGCGGCATCGCCGGATCCGGGTGCTATCTTTCCCGGGATGGCAATCCCAAGGACGACCCCCGTTCCCGGACTCCCGGCCGCCCTGGCGGCCTTCGCCGTTTCCTTCGCTTTCATCGCAACCATCGCGTCCGCCTCTTACGCCGCGCCCGTGCTGCGCCTCGAAGTGGGCCCCGAGCGGATCGTCTGCGGCGTGACGGCTCCATCCGCAGTCCGTCCCCAGGGCCGCAAGCTCGGCCTCCTCGTCTGGTTCCACGGAGGCATGCGCAGCCAGAACCGGGAGAAGGGCCTCGAGGCCCATCGGCCCCTGCTCGCCTTCGCCGACTCCACGCGCTTCGTCATGGCCAGCGCCTCCGCCTTCGCGGGCCGCGATTGGCTGAGCCCGGCCGCGCTGGGCACCGTGGATGCCTTGATCGACACCTTGCACGCGCTGTATCCCCTCGGCGACGACTTGCGCCTGGTGGGCGTCTCGGACGGATGCCTGGGAATAATCCGCTATGCCACGACGGGGAAGCGGCGGGCGGGCCGGAAGGTGCTGATCTCCAGCCTGCCCCAATTGGCGGTGACGGATGCGCAGCTCCGCGGCGACCGGCGCCTGCTCGAAGGCCGCTGGGATTTCCTCCAGGGCGGCCGGGACCGGCTCTTTCCGGCCCAGGTGGTGCTTCCTCTCCTGAAGGAATGGGAACGTCTCAATCCCGACGCCCATCTCCATTTCTACCCGGAGGGCGAGCACGACTTCTCCTACTATTCGACCCACGCCGCAGATCTCCTGCGGAGCCTGCTCCTCCCGTCCAACCCGTCCGCGATGCCCCCCGTCCGCAAGAAACCCAAAAAAGACCAGGCTATCGGTAATCCCTAAAAAAAGCCTACCAGGTCAAACAGGAGTAAGGGATAATACAGGGCATGGTCAAGCACGCCTTGCTCCCGGCTCTTTCGCTGGCCTCCCTGTTCCTGATCGCCCGACCATCGACCTCCGCGGAAGCCGCCTCCAAAGCGCAGAAATCCAAGCTATCGACCATCGCCACCGCCTCCAAACCCAAGTCCCCCGTCGCAACTCCGTCTCCGTCGGCGCAGCCCGCCGCAAAGTCCGACAAACCGACCGCCAAGACCGCAGCCAAGCCTTCCCTGGGCGACGGCCTCATCGCCCAGAACACCTTGCGCATCTACCTGACCCGCCCCGCCACAGTCACCGTCCACAACGCCCGCGGCCAACTCCTCTTCCACGTCGAATCCCAACGCCCCACCGAATCCCTCCCCTTGAGCGGCATCCACGCCGGCTTCCTCTACCTCACCTTCCGCTCCGGCCCCCTGGAAACCACCCGCAAGCTGATCTATTCCGGCAAATAGCCCCAGATCGGGCCATGGCATCTCTTCAACCCCACGCGCCACCGGGCCCGTCGTTGCCTGCTTATCGGGAATGGCGGGCCTGGAGGCTTATCGCGGAGCGACCGGAGCGTGGCGAGGATCGGGGCGCGAGCGGACGTTCGCAGAGGACTCAGGACAGGATCTTAGCGTGCGGGAGCGAGCGCGGAGACCCGGAACTTCAACCGATCCGAGCCGGCGAATGCAGGGAAGCGATTAGCGAAGGAAGCGCAGCGTCCCAAGCCGAAGGGCCCGCCATTCCCGATAAGCAAGCACCGCCGGTTCCCACCCACCCGCGCTATTGGGATTTGAAGAGATCCGCAATCCCGCCGAGATCCTTGTCCGACCCCGCCGCCGCCGTCTGGTTCTCCTCCTTGATGCGCAGGAAGACCTCTTCGCGGTGGATGGTGACGGATTTGGGCGCCTCGATGCCGATGCGGATGTTCTTGCCGTCCACGTCCACGATGGTGACGCAGATGTTCTCGTTGATCCGGATCGATTCGCCGATTTTCCGGGTGAGTATCAGCATCAGCGGATAATCCGTTCCCGGAGCGAGTAGTCGTCGTTCTCGATGATGATCTGCCGGCCGACCCGGTCGCGGATGTTGATGAAGAGCGGCCCCATGAGGTTGGCCGTGCTCTCCTTGAGGGGCTGCCGCAGGGTCACGATCACGTAGAGGAGCAGGTCCTTGGGTTCCTTGACCCTGAGGGAGGCCAGCTCCTCCTTCTTGATCTTGGGCTGGTAGTCCGGCCGGAAGGCGAGGGGGTTGATGATGGCGAAGCGCACGCCCTGCCCGTCCACGCTCTCCATCCAGTGGAAGGGCTGGTGCTCGGGCGTGGACATGATGATGAACCTGCGCGCGTTCTCGAAACCGGGAAGGCCCCCGGGGAAGCTGATCACCTGGTCGTCGGTCCAGGCAACCCCGGATGCCGTCCTGTTCTGCGTCTCGTTCATTCCCTGCCGTCCGTGGCCCGCGCGCGGCGCGGGCGTTCCTGATTATGGCTCATGTCGATGCGTCCGTCAACGTCGATCCTGCCCGCGATGCCGCCGGCGATGCTATTGGAGGAGGGACAGCACCTGCTGGGGCGTCTGGTTGGCCTGGCCCAGCATGGAGGTGGCGCTCTGGGTGAGGATCTGGTTGCGCGTGAATTCGGTCATCTCCTTGGCGAAGTCCACGGCGCGGATGGTGGATTCGGCGCTTTGCATGTTGGTCTCCTGGATGTCCAGGTTCCTGACTGCGTGATCGAGGCGGTTGATGACGGCGCCCAGGCCCGAGCGGGCGAGGCTCACGGAGCGGATCGCCTCGTCGATGGTGCCGATGGCGGCGAAGGCCGCGGACCGGCTGGTCAGCGAGGACAGGGTGGAACCGAGCCCGAGGGCCCCCGCGGTCACCGGGAAGATGTGCACCGGCAGGGTGTCGATGTTGCCGAGCTGGGAGCCTCCGTTGTTGTTGGCTCCGACGTGCAGCACGGAATTGGCCCCGCCGGTCGTCCCGAAGGAGTTCGGCCCCCCGTCGAGCAGGGTCATGCCGTTGTATTGCGTGGACAGGGAGATGCGCTGGATTTCCTCGATCAGGGACTGGAATTCCTGGTCCAGGTAGCCCCGCTCGACCGTGGCGAAGGTGTCGTTGTCGGCCTGGATGGCCAGCTCGCGCATGCGCTGGAGGATGGCCGAGACCTCGTTCAGGGCGCCTTCGGCGATGTTCAGGAGGGCGATGCCGTCGCCGGCGTTGCGCTTGGCCGCCGAGGTGCCGCGCACCTGGGTCCGCATCTGCTCCGACACCGACAGCCCGGCGACGTCGTCGGCGGCCCGGTTGATGCGCAGGCCCGTGGACAGGCGCTCCAGGGACGTGGCCAGGTTCTCGTTGTTCCTCCGCAGTGCGGAGGTGGTGATCATCGCGCTGATATTATGGTTGATGCGGGTCATGCGTCCCTCCTTGAACCCCGGGCCTCCGCTTCCATGCGGCGCCTTCCATCCGGGGATCGCCAATCCTGAGCAAAACCGGTGCCACCGTCCCGCCCGGTCCTCCGCCCGCCGGTTTCGCGCTCCCGGCGCCATCCCGCGCCGCCGCGCCCCCTCCTATTGGGAATTTTCTGCCGCTTGGGTCTCCCCCAAGTTTCCGTATCACAGAGGATACCTAAGGGAATCCTTGAAGCGATCCTTGATAATCCGCTTCAAGTTTCCCGGTCCACAGGGAGGTGTCACCCGGTCCGCAGGGCCGCGCCGAAAATCCCCGGGGCAGAGGCCCGCCCGCGCCAATGGTTCCAGTAACGATGGTTCCAGTAAGGTGGGACCGATGAGCCCGCCTGTGGCGGGCGATTCGGCATAGGCGAAAAACCGCCTGGCGCCTCGCCTGCGGTTTTTCGCTTTATCAATAAAAAGACCTGGACAGGGAGCGGACTACAGCGTAGCGTAAAAGGTCGAACCGCCCCGGTTGACGAGGAGGAGGATCTTGTTCCCCTTGCTGGCCCGCACCAGGGCGGCCCGGAAGGCCGCGGCGTCCTGCACCGGGCCGCGGTTGACCTCGAGGATGATGTCCCCTTCGCGCAGGCGGGCGTTGGCGGCCCGGCTGTCAGGCTCCACGCCGGTCACCAGGGCGCCGTGCTCGACCGCCTTGCCGATGCGGTATCGGGACCGGATCTCGTCGCTCAGGTCCGCGACCCGGAGGCCGGCCAGCCCCACGGGGCCTTCGCTTTCCTCGGAGCCGCGCCAGGAGGCCATGCGTTTCTCGTCGCGGCGGGCGATGCGGGCCTTGAAGTCGAGGGTCATCCCCTCCCGCAGCACCCAGATGTCGACCCACTGGTTCGGGTTGAGGAGGGCGATGCGGTTGAGCAGGTCGTTGTCATCCTGGATCTCGGCTTCGTCCACCTTCACGATCACGTCCCCGCGCTTGATGCCGGCCTTGTCCGCGGGGCTGCCCGGAACCACGCCTCCCACCAGCGCCCCCTTCCGGTCCTTGAGCTTCATGGCCTCGGCGAGCTCGGGCTCCAGGGTCTGGATGGAGACGCCCAGCCAGCCGCGGGTCACCTCGCCGTCGCGGATGAGGTCCTGCGTGATCTTCTTGGCCATGTTGATGGGGATGGCGAAGCCGATGCCCTGGTAGCCGCCGCTGCGCGAGAAGATGGCGGTGTTGATGCCGATGAGCTCCCCGGTCAGGTTGAGCAGCGCGCCGCCGGAGTTGCCCGGGTTGATTGCCGCGTCGGTCTGGATGAAGTTCTCGTAGCTGTTGATGCCCGTGTTCTTGCGCCCCTTGGCGGAGATGATGCCGGTGGTCACGGTATGGGAAAGCCCGTAGGGGTTGCCCACCGCGATCACCCATTCCCCGATGCGCAGGGCCTCCGAGTCGCCGAGGGGCAGGCTCGGCAGCTTGCCCTTCAGGCCCTTCACCTTGATGACGGCCATGTCCGTGGGCTTGTCCGTGCCGACGATCTCGGCCTGGTACTCGGTCTCGTCGTGCATCTTCACCACGATGGCGTCGGCGCCCTCGATCACGTGGTTGTTGGTGAGCACGTACCCGACGGGGCTGATGATGACGCCGGAGCCGAGCCCGGTCTCCTTGCGCCGTTTCCCGGGCCCGCCATGCCCGCCGTCCGGCGGCCCGAAGAAGTAGCGGAACGGCCCGTTGTCCAGGTACTCGTCGTACTGGCCGGGATCCGAGAGCCCCACGCTGCGCTCGCTGGAGATGCTCACCACCGCGGGGATGGCCTTCTCCGCCACGTCGGCGAACACCTGCTGGAACCCCATCAGGGCGCCCGGCAGCGACTTCTTCTCCGTCCGTGGCAGCGAG
This sequence comes from uncultured bacterium, assembly GCA_966238865.1. Lineage (GTDB taxonomy): Bacteria > Fibrobacterota > Fibrobacteria > UBA11236 > UBA11236 > CBILQL01. The sequence goes on along the minus strand of CBILQL010000300.1, from coordinate 345 downwards.
TCGAACAGGAGCTCCGGCGGCACCTCCCGTCCCGTCCCGCGCTCCTCTTCCCCGGGACCCCCCTCCTCGGCCGGCGGCAGCAGCTGCTGCTCCTTGGCCGAAGGCTCCTTGCGCAAAATGGGCTCCAACTTGCAACCCGCAAGCATCCCGCCCAGAACTCCGGCCACTACCCCGGCCGGGATCCATGCGGCGCCACGGCCCCATCCTCTCCCAAGCCCGCCACCGAGTCCTCGAACCATGTCCACGAAAATACCTTTTTTCCACCCGAAACCCTGCCGATATCGAGCTTTCGCATAGACCCAAACCTGTCTTTGAATCGAGACTCGCGGGGTGCGGGGTAGCCCG
>CBILQL010000299.1:0-6492 GCA_966238865.1 uncultured bacterium | reverse complement strand
CCACCCCTCCGCGACGACCCCCGCCCTGCGCGGCAAGCTCCTGCGCATCCGTCCCAACGCCGACGGCACCTACGACATCCCCTCCGGGAACCTGTTCCCCCAGGGCACCGCGCGCACCCGGCCCGAGATCTACATCATGGGCAACCGCAACCCCTACACCATCACCGTGGATCCGGTGCGCAAGTGGCTGACCTGGGGCGAGGTCGGGCCGGACGACAGGGACATGGACGGCAACGCCATCAACGGCAACGGGCAGGGCCACCTGACCGAGGAGTACAACCTGGCAACCGCCGCGGGCAATTACGGCTACCCCTACTTCACCGGGCGGAACTTCGCCCTCAAGTCCGGCATCGACGCCGCGGCGCCGGCCATCCCATCCGGCTTCGACTGGCAAGGCACCCAGCCGGGCCTGACGACCCTTCCCGCCGCGATACCGTCCATCAAGGCCTATCGCAAGTCCTGCGCCATCACCGGCCCCATCTACCGGTACGACGGCTCGCTCGTCTCCTCCATCAAGCTCCCTCCCCACTTCCATCTCAAGTGGTTCACCACGGATTTCAACGCCGAATCGAGGAACATCATCAACCTCTACACCCTGAACGCGAACGGTTCCGCCATCGAATCCGAGCAGACGGTACTGCGCAGCGCGGTGCTCTACAAGCCGCTGGACATGCAGATTGGCCCGGACGGCGCCCTGTATGTCGTCAACTATGCCGGTTACCGCACGGTCACCGCCAATACCAGCATCGTGCGCATCGAATACACCGGGAGCTGCCGCCCCGCCGACATCACCGGCGTGATGGCGCGGAGCGGCGCCGCCCCCGGCCCCCGCCTCGACGTCCTCCCGGGCGGCGAGCTGTCGGTCGGCGTGGCCGCCACCGGAGCCTTCACCCTGGAGGTGCTGGACATCCGCGGCCGGTCGGTGGCCTCGCGCAGCGGCAAGGGCGAATCCCGCCTGCGCCTGGAGGAGGTGCGCAATCCCGGCGTGTACATCCTGCGGGCGGTTTCCGCCGATGGCGTCGCCAGCCGGAAAATCGTCCGCAAGTAGGCCGCGAACAGGTCCGGAAACGGAACCTCCCCGGTTCGCCGGAACGCGGCGGCTTGCCTCCCGCCTTTTTTGCTTTCATCCCGGCGGACTTTGTTTCTATCGGAAGCTTTGACGCATGGCTACGCCATGATTCCAGCCGGAACTCGCTGATGGCAGCACAAGACCTGGATCGGGAGAGCGAGGCGCATTTCCGCGCCGTCTTCGAGCAGGCCGCCTTGGGCATGGTCCTGGCGGATACCCGGGGCGTATGGCGGTGCGTCAACGCGAAGTTCGCCGGGATGCTCGGCTATACCCGGGAGGAGTTGGCGGGCGCCGACGGCCGGGACTTCACCCACCCCGACGACCGCGAGGAGGATCTCTCCCTCATGCGGCGCCTGCTGGAGGGAGGGGTGCCCGCCATCGTCCGCGAGAAGCGCTTCCTCCACCGGGACGGGCGCGCCGTCTGGGTCGGGGTGGACGCGTGCCTGGAGCGCGGCCCGGGGGGCGAGCCCCGCTGGATCATCGCCATCTGCCAGGAGATCGGGGCCCGCAAGGCCGCCGAGCAGGCCTTGCGGGAAAAGGAGACCTTCCTCGACAGCATCTACCGGGGCGTGGACGAGGCCATCTACGTCGTGGACGTCACCGGGGACGGCCGCTTCGTCTTCATGGGGTGCAACCCCACCTACGAACGCCTGGCCGCCGGCAACGGCATAGCCGCCTCCGAGTTCCTCGGCAAGGACATCGAGTGGCTCGCGGGCTACGCCCCGCGGGAGGTCGTGGACTCCGTGCGCGCCAACTACCGGCGCTGCGCGGAGAGCGGCCAATCCCTCGAATTCGAGGAGAGCGTCCGCCTCGAGGGCAGGCTGACCTACTGGTCCACCCATCTCACGCCCCTTGTCGACGCCCGGGGCCTGGTGTACCGCATCGTAGGCACCGGCCGCGACGTCACCCTCGCCCGGGAGAGCCAGGAGAAGATCCGCAATACGGAGGAGCAGCTCCGCCAGGCCCAGAAGATGGAGGCGATGGGCCGCCTCGCGGGCGGCATCGCCCACGACTTCAACAACATGCTCACCGCCATCAACGGCTTCGGCGACCTCCTGATGGCCGGGATGCCCCCCGAGGATCCCCACTACGAGGGCTTGCGGGAGATCCGCAAGGCCGGGGAGCGGGCGACCACGCTCACCCGCCAGCTCCTGGCCTTCGGCCGCAAGCAGGTGCTGAACCCCAAGGACCTGGACCTCGATGCCGTGGTCGCCGACATCGAGAATCTGCTGCGCCGCCTCATCGGCGATGACGTGGCGCTCGAGACCCGCCTGCACCAGGGCCTGCCCCCCGTCCTGGCGGACCGGGGGCAGATCGAGCAGGTGATCATGAACCTGGCCCTGAACGCCCGCGACGCCATGCCCGGGGGCGGCCTCCTGCTCCTGGAAACGAGCCTGTCGGAATTCCCGCCCGACGCCATCGGGGCTTCCGGCGCCCCCCTGCCGCCCGGTCCGGCGGTCCTGCTCACCGTCACCGACACGGGACGGGGGATGGACGAAGCCACCCGCCTCCACATCTTCGAGCCGTTCTTCACCACCAAGGCGCCCGGGGAAGGCACCGGTCTCGGGCTGTCCACCGTATACGGGATAGTGGCCCAGACCGGAGGACACATCCAGGTATCCAGCGTCCCTGGCCGGGGGACCGGCTTCCGCATCTACCTCCCCCTGGCGCCGGCGGCCTCCGGCGCCGGCCGGCCCGTGTCCGCGGAGCCGAAACCGGCCCCTTCCGGCAGCGAAACCGTGCTCATCGCCGAGGACGAGGACGCCCTGCGCCGTCTCATCGAGCGCATCCTCACGGGAAAGGGCTACCGGGTCCTCTCCGCCCCCAACGGCCTGGAGGCCCTGCGCCTGTCCGAATCCCATCCGGGACCATTGCACCTGCTGCTCACCGACGTGGTGATGCCGAAACTGGGCGGGCGGGAGCTGGCCGAAGCGCTGGAGAAGTCGCGGCCCGGCCTGCGCCTCGTCTTCATGTCGGGATACACCGACGATACCGTCCTGCGCCACGGCATCCTGGAGAGCAAGGCCGAATTCCTCCCGAAGCCGTTCACGCCTGCCGGGCTGCTGGAAACCGTCCGACGGGTCCTGGATGCTCCGGCTTCCCGGAAATAGCGGTTTCCCGGCGGTAATCGCCCGTCCCCGCGACCATTGCCGCGTCCCTTAGCCGCCTCCCTGGCCCTGTTCCGTAAAAGATTTATGTTAATATCGGTCTGTGGCCGCGTCCTCCAGGCGGGGGGCCGGAAAAATCATGAAATCGGAACATACTGCAACCCAATCCCGCCCGTGGCCATCCGGCGATTCCCATGCCCCCCGGACCGCGTTCAGCCCGTGCAACCACCAGGTCCAGTTCTATGCCAGCGAGGCTTTCCTCGTCGAGACGGTGACAGCCTATTTCGATGCCGGGCTCCAGAACGGGGAGACGCTCCTCCTCGTGATCACCCCCGGGCGCCGGGATGCCTTCGAAAAGGAATTCGCCCGTACCGGGAAACGGATGCAGGCCCTCGTGTCAGAGGGCCGGCTCGTCCTGCTGGATGCGGAAAACACCCTGGATCGCTTCATGGTGGATGGCTGGCCCGACCAGGAGAAGTTCCGGGAAGCCGTGGAGGGCCTAATCTCCCGCGGTCTCCGGCCCGGCCGCGGCGTGCGCGCCTTCGGCGAGATGGTCGCCCTGCTCTGGGCCCGCGGTCTGGAAGCGGCCGCGATCCGCCTCGAAGAGCTTTGGAACGAACTGGACCCCGCCCTCCGGCTCTCGGTGTTCTGCGCCTATCCCATCTCCGGCCTCCTGGGAACCGGGACGCCCCCCGGCCATTTCGCGCGGATCTGCCGGGCGCATGACCGCGTGATCCCACCCGAGGACCCGGACCGCGGCCTGTCCGACTCCCGGAGCGGCCTGTCCCATCCCCCGCGGCCGCCCGAGCCGGGAGGCCCGGATGCGGACTACGCCGAGCACCGGCGGATCGGGCAGGACGGCCGCCGGCTGGCCGCCATCGTCGAATCCTCCTTCGACGGCATCATCAGCAAGGACCTGGACGGGACCATCACCAGCTGGAACCAGGCCGCCGCCAGGATCTTCGGCTATACGGCCGAGGAGGCCGTGGGCCGGCCGGTGTCCATGCTCATCCCCCCCCATCTCATGGGCGAGGAGACCCGCATCCTCGCGCGCATCCGCGGCGGCGAGAGGGTGGAGCCCTTCGAGACCGTCCGCATCCACAAGGACGGCTACGCCGTGGACGTGTCCCTCACGGTGTCGCCGGTGCGCAACGGGCGCGGGACCATCATCGGGGCCTCCAAGATCGTCCGCGACATCACCGAGCAGAAGCGCTACCAGTCCGCCCTGGCGGAGAAGGAGGAGCAGCTGCGCCAGGCCCAGAAGATGGAGGCGGTGGGGCGCCTGGCGGGCGGCATCGCCCACGACTTCAACAACCTGCTCACCGCCATCAACGGCTACAGCGACATGGCCCTGGCCCTCGTCCCGGACGGGGAGACGATGCACGAGTTCCTGCAGGAAATCCGGAAGGCCGGCGACCGCGCCGCGGCCCTGACCCAGCAGCTCCTCGCCTACAGCCGCAAGCAGATCCTCGCCCCCACCGTGTTCGACCTGAACGCGACGGTGGCCGAGATGCACCGCATGGTCGGCCGCCTCATCGGCGAGGACATCGAGTTCGAGACCCGCCTCGATCCCGGCCTCTGCAAGGTGAAGGCCGATCCGGGGCAGGTCCAGCAGATCATCCTCAACCTGGTGCTCAACGCCCGCGACGCCATGCCGCACGGCGGCCGGCTGGTCCTGGAAACCTCCAACGAGATCCCCGAGTCGTCGCCGGTCGGGCCCCGGATGGAACCGGCCCCGGGGCCGCAGGTGATGCTGAGCGTCTCCGACACCGGCGTCGGCATGGAGGAGAGCGTGAAGGCCCGCATCTTCGAGCCCTTCTTCACCACCAAGGAGGTGGGCAAGGGGACCGGACTGGGGCTTTCCAGCGTGTACGGCATCCTCAAGCAGAGCGGCGGCGGCTTCCGGGTGGAAAGCGAGCCCGGACGGGGATCCGTCTTCCGCATCCTGCTGCCCCGCGCCGCCGGCGAGGCCCCCGAGCCGTCCCTGTCGCGGCCCGCGGCCGCCAAGCCCCTGGCCGGCCGCAAAGGGACCATCCTCCTGGTCGAGGACGAGGAGACCGTGCGCCGCTTCGTCGCCCGCTCCCTGTCGCCCCTGGGTTACACCCTGCTCGAGGCCAAGGACGGGGCCGCCGCCCTCGAGCTGGGGCGGAAGCAGGCCTCCCTGGATCTGCTGCTCACCGACGTGGTGATGCCCAACCTGAACGGCGGCCGCCTGGCCGAGAGCCTGCGCGCCGTCCACCCCGATCTCAAGGTGGTGTTCATGTCCGGCTACCCGGACAAGGTGGCCCTGCCCATCGGCTTCCCGGACCGGCAGGCGCGCTTCCTCCAGAAGCCCTTCGGCCAGGCCCAGGTTGCCCGCCTGGTGCAGGAATTCTTCGAACAGCCGAAACGCTGACCGCCTCTCCGGCTTCATTGCCGCAAAACCTCCGGACAAGCCTTCAAAACCGCCGGGCAGGTAATTTTGTTTTGACAATTTTCGTTGCAACAAGTATATTCTTTCCATGGCCCGCCGGCATCCTGCATCTTCGTCCATGAACCGGCGGGATTTCCTGGGGCTGATGGCGACGGCTCCGTTCCTGGGGGCGGCGATGAAACCGGAAAAGCTTCTCGAGGCGGCGAACGGCAAGGGCGGAGGGGAGCGGCTTCCCGTCCTCTTCCTCGGTCACGGCTCGCCCATGAACGGGATCGAGGACAACGAATTCAGCCGGGAATGGCGGGCCCTGGGGCGCGCCCTCCCCAGGCCGAAGGCCCTGCTGGTGGTCTCGGCCCATTGGCTCACCGAGGGGACGGCGGTAACCGCCATGGAACGTCCCCGCACCATCCACGATTTCGGCGGGTTCCCGCAGGAGCTTTACGAGGTGGAGTATCCCGCCCCAGGCAGCCCCGCCCTGGCCGCCGCGGTGCGGGAGGCGATCCCGGATCCCCAGGTCGGCCTGGACCGGGACTGGGGCCTCGATCACGGCACCTGGACGGTGATCCGCCACATCTATCCCGACGCCGACGTGCCCGTCCTGCAGCTCAGCATCGACTACGCCAAGCCGCCCCGCTGGCATTACGACCTGGGGCGCAAGCTGGCCGGCCTGCGCCGCCGCGGATTCCTGATCGCCGGCAGCGGGAACGTGGTCCACAACCTGCGCAAGATCGCCTTCCCAACCGCAGGGCGGTTGGGACCCAAAACCCCGAGCGACAAGCTCGACGGCGAATACGGCTACGATTGGGCCCACGAGATGAACGCGGCCTTCAAGAAGCGCCTGCTGGACGGCGATCACGGGGAGCTGATCGAAGTTGTGCGGCGGCGGCGGCGAGGACGTCGCC
>CBILQL010000298.1:0-6494 GCA_966238865.1 uncultured bacterium | reverse complement strand
GGACGCCTGCCGCCGCCGCTTCGCCGGCCGCCTGCCGGCGGATGCCTTCGCCGTCGCGGACGCGCGCGCGCTGCCGGCGGAATGGACCGGCGCATTCGGCTTCATCCTCTTCAGCTACAACGGGCTCGATTTCCTCGACCATGACGAGCGCCTGGCCGCCCTGTCCGAGATGGCGCGTGTGGCGGCGCCGGGAGCCTGGCTCGCCTTCTCCTCCCATAACCTGAACGCCCTGGATACTCTCGGCGCCCTGGACCGGCCCTGGCGGCTGCGGACTCCCCGCCGAGCCCTGTCGTGGGCGCTGGAGGCCGCCTGGTGCCGCCTCGCGAACCCGGGCTTCCGCGACGTGATGGCGGCCGGACGCGGCCTGCTCCGGGACACCGGCAACCGGGGCCGCGCGCGCAACTACTACCTCCGGCCCGAGGAGCAGGCCGCGCAGGCGGAACGGGCCGGCTTCGCCCGCGTCGACGCCTATCCCGCCGACGGGAGCACACCCTTCCAGGATCGGAGGGAGGCCGCGGCCTCGACGGCTCCCTGGATCTACCTCCTCGCCCGGAAGACGGCGGGCGGAGCCGCGCCGCGCAGCCCGGGGGGAGGCTGAGCATGGGCATCCCCCGGGAACAGCTGATCCTCCGGCTCAACGAGATCTGGCACGACGCCGAAGACCGCGCCTACGACGGGAAGCACCCCGACATCCTCGAGGACGAGGTCCCGCGCTGGCGCCGCCGCGGGGAGGCCCTGCTCTCCGGCGGACGCCCCGGGCTCACCGTGCTCGACCTGGGGAGCGGGACCGGCTTCGTCCCCCTGCAGCTCCTGCCGTGGCTGCGTCCCGACGACACCCTCGTCTGCGCCGACCTCTCCGCGGCCATGCTCAGGACCTGCCGCCGCAACCTGGAGGACGCCGGCGCCGCCGCGGCCATCCGCCCGCTCAAGCTGGACGGCGGCCGCATCGATCTCCCGGACGCCTCCGTGGACGCGGTGACCGTGAACGCGGTGCTCCACCATGTCCCGGATCCGGAGTCCTTCTGCCGTGAGGCGGCCCGGGTGCTGCGTCCCGGCGGCCGCGTGCTGGTGGGCCACGAGCCGAACCGCGCCCATTACGATTGGCCCGCAACGGTGCGACTATACTGGATGCTCCTCCCCCTGGCCGACTGGAAGCTGTTCGGGTACGAGATCCTCCTGCGCTGCGGGCTGTTCGAGATCCTGCGCCGCCCGCTGGAGCGCTTCCTCCCCGAGCTCAAGGCCCACAACCGGCTGCTGGCGGAAGTCAACGCCCGCCTGCTCGCCGAGGGCGCCGTGGACGCGCCGCTGCCGGGCGCGGAGATGTCCTCGCTGCTCGACGTCCACTCCCCCACCGCCGGCGGCTTCCATGCCCGGCGCGGCTTCGCGCGTGCGGACTTCCCGCGCCTCTTCCCGGGCTTCGCCATGGAGGAGTTCGAGACCTACAAGCACCTTGGGAAGATGCCGGTCCGCGGCGGGTGGCTTGAACGCATCGAGCAGCGGCTGGCCCGCCGGTATCCGGAGGCGGGCGCCTGCCTGGCCTGCACGCTCCGCAAGCCCGCCTGATCGGCAGCAAGTCAACCTGACCGGCTTCCGGTGGACATCGGCGACACCGGAGCAGGCCGGTCTAGGCGCCTTCGACGCGCACCGCCGACGCCGCATGCCCGCGCCAATCGAGCAGGGACCTGCCGCGCAGGTAGAGGAAGGCGCCGGCCAGCGCAGGGACCCATCCCACCACCCGCAGCAGCAGGGAGACCAGGAATCCGAGCTCGGGCCGGGAACCGGCCAGGGCGAACGCCAGGGCGAAGGATCCCTCCTGGATCCCGATCCCGCCCCGGGAGAGCGGAATCACCGCGGTCAGGGATGCGAACAGCAGGATCGGGGCCGCCTGGGCCGGATCTAGACTCCCTCCGAAGGCGCGTACCGCCAGCCACAGGGTGAGGATGAGCTGGAGGTGGGAGACGAGGCTGAAGGCCGCCGCGCCCGCCAGGCGGCGGCGATCCCCCAGGAGATCGCGCCAGAAACCGCGGAAACGCTCCACCTCCTCCGCCGACGCGGCGCGTCCCGCCATGCCAGGCAAGCGCTGCGCGAGCCCCCCGAAGAAGACCGGCCCCGGACCCGTGGCCAGCCAGCCCAGGCCCAAGGCCGCGCCGGCGGCTCCGGCGGCGGCCAGCCAGCGTCCGCCTTCCCCTACGGCCGCGCCGGCCAGGAAAGGCAGGGACACGGCCGTGAACAGCACCTGGGTCCATAGGCCGCTCAGGCGATCCGCCGTCACCGCCGCCGCCAAGAGGCCCAGGGAGCGCAGCTTGCGGCCGAGCAGGAGGACGCGGGCCGCCTCGCCGCCGATGCCGGCCGGCAGGAAATTGTTGAACAGGACCTTGATGCAATTGGCGCGCATTCCCTGCGCGGCGGTCAGCCGCGCGGGACGCACGAGGTAGGCGATCTTGAAGGCGTTGAGGACGATCTCCGCGATCAATCCGCCCAGGCAGGCGGCGGCGAAGGCGGGGTCGGCCCGCTCCAGGTGCCGGCCCACGGCCTGCCAATCCACGCTGTGTGCCGCCAGGGCGAGGGCGGCCAGGGAAACCGCCGCCTTGCCCGCCAGCATCGCCGCCCGGCGCGACGCCGACGCCGGGGCGGCAGGGGCGGGAGGCTGCGGGTCCAGGAAGTCCTCGCCGCGGATCTCCTCGAGCCGCCCCTCCGCGGAGACGGGCCCGTTCCCGCCCACACCGCTCCGCTCCCCGTTCCCGGCGCGAGCCCCGGAGGCGGGCCCGGCGCCGAGCCGGCCGGAGGCCTCGACCAGGCCTGCATAGCCGGATACGGTCGCGGGCCGGTACCCGCGGTCCAGCGCCCAGCGGAAGAAACCCTCCAGGCGCAGGTAGAAGGCGTCCAGGTCCGCCCGGGTCTTCACGTACGGCGAGGCGCCGGGCCACAGCTCGTTGGAATGGCACATGACGTGCAGGAACTCTTCGTCCGCCAGCGACCCGGCCGTCTCCTCCATCTGGGCCTGGGTGCGGAAGGCGGGGCGGATCCATTGCGGCGGCGACGGCCGCACCGCCTTCACCAGGCTGACGGCCGGGCCGCTGCGGGATCCGAGCGGCATGGTGAAGAGGTCGCCCAGGACGCGCCCCGGGAGGGTGGCGCCGTCCAGCCGCCCCGGGCTCCACACCGAGACCGGCACCTCCACGATGCCGCTGCCGCCGGGCACCGCGGGATCCCCGTACCCCAGCCGGTACGCCCCCGGGGGCGCGTCCAGGTAGGAGGGCCTTCCGTGCAGGCGCCAGGAGACGCCGGGGGTGACGGACGAATCGGCCCGGTAGCCGTGCCGCTCCAGCAGCCGCACCAGGCGGCCGTCCAGGGTCCAGGCGGCCGAGCGGTAGGCGGTGGGGCGGCCGAAGCGCGACCACACCTCCCAGTGCAGGCTCGCGAACTTCTCCTCCAGCAGGCCGTCGGGCACCTTGAGGATGTTGTCGACGAGGGCCTCCTCGCGTTCCCGGAAGGGAGGCGTGTCGCCGGGATGCAGATGGGTGCCCACCTCGCAGGCGCCGTCCCGAAGCAGCGGGAGCAGCGCCCCGGCGGCCTCCACCTGGACCGCCGCGGAATGGCTGATGAAGAAGGTGGGGCGGATCCCGAGGGAACGGCAGACGGAGGCGAGCCGGGGCAGCCCGCGCAGGTTCTCGTGGGTCCATCCGCCCCGGTGCAGGCCCCGCCACAGGGGGTCGTCCGGCTCGGTGTCCACCGTGAAGAGGAGGTAGCGCTTCAGTTGCGGCAACGGATCGCCTCCGCCAGGAGCCCGATGGCGAAGAGGATGAAGGCGTTGACGATTAGGAGGATGGATCCCTGCGCCAGGTCCTGGGCCAGGAAGTCCCGGACCAGGAAGCCGCCGCCGAGGATGCCGAGGAAGACGCTCGCGGGCAGGAAGAACTTGAGCGGATTGAAGAGGACCATGGTGCGCAGGATGAGCATGGTGAAGTTCATCAGGGCCCGCGCCTTCTTGATCTTGGATTTCCCGATGCGGGCGCGGTACTCGATGGGCACGTACCGCACGCGGTACGGGGTGTAGAGCGCCCCGAGGGTGATGGTGCTGGTCAGGGAGAACCCGTTGGGCAGCGTGCGGAAGAGCTCCCGCGCCAGGGATCTCCGGAACACCCGCAGGCCGGAGTTGATGTCCGGGATGGGATAGTCGACGGCGTAGGAGGCGATGGATTGCAGGAACCCCTTGGCCAGGCGGCGCATCCCGCGCTCGCGCGGCCGCTGCCCCACCGCCATGTCGCAGGCGGCCATCTCCCGGAACAGCCGCGGGATGTCCTCGGGGAGGTAGGTCCCGTCCGCGTCGATGATGGCCAGGTATTCGGTCTCCGCGTGCAGGATGCCGGTCTTGATGGCGCCTCCGTAGCCGAGGTTCCGGTCCAGGGTGATGACCTCGGCCCCCAGGTCGGCCAGGGCCCGGCCGGTGCCGTCGGTGGAGCCGTCGTTGACGTAGAGGACGCGCGCCTCCAGGCGCTCCTCCGCCAGGGCCCGGCGCAGGGCCCCGTGGAAGGAGGGCAGGGCCTCCTCCTCGTTGTGGACGGGCACGATCACGGTCAGGGACATGCGGCTGCCTCCTCGGAGGACGCGGAAGTTGGAATCCGGGACAGGAGCGCGGCTCCGCCAGGCGGGGTCGGAAGGGTCGGCGGAGTCGCAGGGGCCGCCGAGCTCGCCGGGGTCGCTGGAGTCGCCAGGGCCGGGCGAGCCGAGACTGCGAGCCCGGGCGCGGAACTTGCAACCGCCGCGAGAAAGGCCTCGGCCACGCGCTCGCTCGTATAAGGTTGGGCCGCCTCGCGCGCGCGCGCGCCCAGGGCGTCCCGCAGGGAGGCGTCGCCGGAGATGTCCAGCAGCGCGCTCGCCAGGGCTGCCGCGTCGCCTTCCGGGAAGAGCAGCCCGGTGTCGCCATGCAGCACGAAGTCGCGCACTCCCACGGTATCGCTGCCCACCGCGGGGACCCCGAAGCGGGCCGCCTCCAGGATGGCGGTATTCATGCCTTCCACCCGGGAGGGAACCACCAGGGCATAGGCGCCCCGCAGCAGGGCTGGCACCTCGTCGTATGCGGCCGGCCCTTCCAGGACTGCCTGTCCGTCAAGGTCCAGGGCTCGCAGCCGGGCCCGCATGGACCCGGCCAGGGCGCCGCCGCCCACGAAGCGGAAGCGCGGGACCGCCTTGCCCTCGCCCTTGAGGAGGGCCAGGGCCTCGAGGATGAGCAGGGGATTCTTGACCGGTTCGAAGCGGCCCAGGAAAAGGAAGTAGCGGCCTCCGCCGGCTGCAGTCGCGGACGCGGACGCGGGCACGGTTGCGGAGCCGGCGGCGGCGGCCAGGATCTCCGGGGAGGGGCAGCTCGGCAGCAGGGCAGCACCCGGGACGGCGACGATCCTTTCCGCCATTCCGCGCAGCCCGGGGGAGACGAACAGGTTATGTGCGGCCGCGCGGGCCACCTTCCGGAAAAGCATCCGCTGCAGAAGCCCGCATCCGCCGGGCCGGCCGCCGTGCACGTCGCTGCCGTGGAACCATACCGCGTGGGGCGTCCCGAGGCGGCGGCTCGCCCAGGTCCCGGCCAGGCCGGCCGGAATGCCCAGGCAGGAGAGGACCAGGGCCGGCCGGCCGCGTCCGCGGAACCCGGATGCCGAGGCGCGCAGCGCCGCCTTCCAGACAAAGACCAGCAGGCCGAGGATCCGGGTCTCGAAGCGGTGCTTGCGGCCGGTGGCGAGGTATTCCACCTCGAAGGGATGATCCAGGCGGTTCCCGGCTCCCGGATCGGAAGTCAGGACCCGGACCCCGATACCGCGTCCGGCCAGCTCCCTGCAAAGCAGGGACAGGTTCTTGCCGGCTCCGCCCCCGATGGGTGGGAACTCATGGCATATCACCAGGATCCAGGGGGATTCCAGGCCAGCTTTTCCCGGCAAGGGGACGTCTCCGGTCCCGTCGCTGGAGCGCTCCGGGGCCTCTAATTATTCCAAAACCTCCCCGACCCGATCAACCGACCCATGGAGCTAGATTTCCTCCTTTCGCCATGGATTCCCAGGTCCCCGGCCCCAAAAAGGGTCCCAGCGCGCCCCGCCGCGCCACCGTCATGGCGGCCACGGTCTCCCTGCTGCTCGTCGGCGTGAAGGCCGCGGTCGGCCTCCTGACCGGCTCCGTGGCCGTGCTGGCCTCCGCCGTGGACTCCCTGCTCGATTTCCTGATCTCCTCCTTCAACGCCTTCGCCGTGCGCACCGCCGAACGCCCCAGCGATCAGGCCTACAACTACGGCCGCGGGAAGCTGGAAGGGCTGGCCGCCCTGCTGGAGGGGCTGTTCATCCTGGCCTCGGCCCTGTACATCCTGCGGGAGGCGCTCATCAAGTTCACCCGCCCGGTGCCCCTGCCCGGCGAGGACCTGCTCTGGGCCACCGCGGCCATGGCCTTCTCCCTGGCGACGACCGGCGGCCTGGTCCTCTACCTGCGGCGCCTGGGCCGCGAATCGTCCAACC
>CBILQL010000297.1:0-6516 GCA_966238865.1 uncultured bacterium | reverse complement strand
CTATCGGCATGGGGATCGTCTCCACGTCCCTATTCGGGCTCTGGTCCCGACAGCCTGGCCCGGCGGATGGCATCCTCGCCGAATCTGTCGCGCACCGCGTCCATGGCCTTGTCGATACGGGCCGGCGCCTGCGGTTTCTGGAACAGGGAAAGCTGCTGGGCATCCTGGGAAAAATTCGACAGACGCACCCCGATGAGGCGGAAGCGGCGTCCTCCCTTCCCGGCCGTTTCCCGGAACAGTTCCGCCGCCGTGCCATACAGGACGGTGCTGTCATGGGTGGGCTCGGCCAGGGAGCGGGCGTGGCTCTGCCGGGAGAAATCCGGGTTGCGCCAGACGAAGGTCACCGTGCGTCCCGCCAGCCCTTCCTTGCGGGCGCGCCGCGCCACCCGCTCCGACAGCTCCAGCAAGGCGGCGCGCAGGGTCTCGGGATCGGACAAATCGGTCTCGAAGGTGCATTCGTGGGAAATGCTCTTCTCGCGCACGCCGGTTTCCAGCTCTCGATCGTCCCGGCCATGGGCGAGCTCGTGGAGATGCCGCGCGAAGTCCCCGCCGAAATGGGCCGCCAGGCCCTCCACCGTCTGGGCCCGGAGCTGGGATATCGTATACAGCCCCACCTGGTGCAGTTCCTGCACGGTCTTCTTCCCCACCCCCCACAGCCGGCCCACGGGCATGGGATCCAGGAAGGCCTGGGCCTCCCCGGGCCATACCACCAGCAGGCCGTCGGGCTTGCGGGCATCCGAGGCCAGCTTGGCCAGGAACTTGTTCTCCGCGGCGCCCAGGGAGGCGGTGAGGCCGGTGCGCTTGCGGATGGCGGCCTTGATGCGCCGCCCGCTCTCCTCGGCGTCGCCGAACAGGCCCTCGGAACCGGCCATGTCCAGGAAGGCCTCGTCCACGGAGACCTGCTCGATGACGGGCGAGAAATCCGAAAGCACGTCCATGATGCGCCGCGAATACTCGCCGTACAGGGCGTGCCTCCCGGGGAGGTAGACGCCGTGGGGGCAGCGCCGTCGGGCCTGGGCCACGGGCATGGCCGAATGGATGCCGAAGGCCCTCGCCTCGTAGGAGGCCGAGGACACCACCCCGCGGCCCGAATCCACGCCTCCCACGATGACGGGCTTGCCCTTGAGCGCCGGGTTCTCGAGCTGCTCCACGGAGGCGTAGAAGGCGTCCATGTCCACGTGGAACACCAGGCGATCGGGAAAGCTGCGGTGGAGATGGTTCATGGCCGGATTCCCCGCGCCGCCGGAGCGGGGATGGAAGGAAAGGTAGCAACTCCCGAATCCGCCCCCCCGGAGGCCCCCCTGGACAGCCTTGCTATCTTACTCCGGCAACATGAAGCTCTTCGCCATCTCCGATCCCCACCTCTCCTTCGGCACCCCCGGCAAATCCATGGACCGTTTCGGGGCCGAATGGGTGCGCCATCCGGACAAGATCAAGGCCAACTGGGAGCGCCTGGTGGGCCCCGGCGACGTTGTGGCGGTGACCGGCGACATCAGCTGGGCCAAGAAGTTCGAGGGCGCCCTGGCCGACCTGCAATGGCTGGGCGGGCTGCCCGGGAAGAAGGTGATCCTGCGCGGCAATCACGACGTCTGGTGGCCGGCCCCGAGCCTCCTGGAAAGGGAGCTGCCGCCGGGCATGCATTTCATCCAGAACAACCACGCGGCCATCGGCCCCTTCGTGTTCTTCGGATCGCGCCTCTGGGACACCAGGGAATATTCCGTCTTCGATCTCATCGAATGGGATCCGAAGAAGGGGCCCATCCCCGGGATCAAGAGCGAGGGCGACGTGCAGGAGCAGGAGCGCATCTACGATCGGGATCTGATGCGCCTGAAACTCTCCGTCGACTCCATCCCGTCGGACCTGCCGGGCTTGCGCATCGGCCTAAGCCATTACCCGCCCCTCGATCACCTGCTCACGCCCTCCCGGGCCCATGCCATGTATGCGCAGGCCGGCGCCAGGCACGTGATCTTCGGCCACCTGCACTCGGTGAAGAAGGAATTCCAGGGCCGCGCCTTCGGGACCCTGGACGGGGTGGAGTACCACCTCGCCTCCTGCGACTACCTGGACTACGCCCCCAAGTTCATCTGCGAAGCCTGATCGCCTGCACGCCCATGGACATTTGGGCGAGGCCGCACCGGTGGCCCGGATTATCGGCTCGGCGACGAAGCCCGGGCGGCGAGGTCGGCGCTGATTTCATCGAGAAAAAGCCACCCGTCATCGGCCAGCCGCACCGAACCGTGATGTCGCATCAGCATGCCGGCGCGTTCCCATTTGGCGACGACGGGCTCTGGAAGCTCCATGCCGAGCTCCCGGAGGCGCTCCAGTTCCAGGCCGGTATCCTGCCGCAGGCCGAGCATCACCGCCTCCATGCGGCGTTCTTCCAGGGTGAGCCGCTCCACGGTGGCCCCTGCCTCCGGGAACCCTTGCGCCCCCCATTCCAGATAGCCTTCGAAGGTTTTGGGCGAAACCGTCCGGGTGTCCGCCAGCAGGCCGTGGGCCCCCGGCCCGAAGGCCAGGTACTCGGCCCCGTTCCAATACCCCTGGTTGTGCTTGCTGGCCTTGCCGGGCTTGCAGAAGTTGGAGACCTCGTAGCGTCGATAGCCGGACTCCGCCAGCAGGGCGACCCCGGCGCGATACATGTCGTTATAGGTCCCGTCCTCGGGCATGACGAGCGCACCCGTGGCCTGTAGGCGCGCGAACTCGGTCCCCTCCTCGATGGTCAGGCCGTAGAAGGACACGTGATCGGGGGAATAGGCCAGCAGGGCGCGCAGGCTGTCCAGGAAGCGCGCTTCGGTCTGCCCCGGCACGCCGAAGATGAGATCGCCGCTGAATTGGAAACGCCCGTCGGCGCGCACGGTTTCCAGGGCCAGGTGCGCCGTCTCGACGCTGTGCACCCGGCCGAGCCGCGCCAGCTCGTCGGCATGGAAGCTCTGGATGCCGATGCTGGTCCGGGTGAAGCCCAGGGAATGGTACAGATCCAGCTTCTCCCGCTTCAGGCTGCTGGGATTGCATTCCAGGGACATCTCACGGACGCGGGACAGGTCGTAGTGCCGGCCCATGGCGGCGACGATGGATTCCATGAACTCGGGTGCGAGCAGCGACGGGGTGCCGCCTCCGAAGAAGACCGTGTCGACGGGGCGCCCGGCGGCCAGGGGAGCCTTGGCTGCCAGCTCCTTGAGCAGGACCTCGGTCCAACGCCTTTGCTGGACGGCCGGCATCTCCCAGCTGGCGAAGTCGCAATAATGGCACTTCTTCTCGCAGAAGGGGACATGCACATAGAGCTGCAGGGCGGGATGGGAAAGGGTCACCGGATCCAATTCGTCACCTTCAATCCGTCTATCCTCCCGAAATGCCTGCCGTTGCCGGTGACCAGCACGTCGGCCTTTTCCAGCGCCGTAGCGGCGATGAAGATGTCGGCGTCGGGAATCAGCTCCCCGTCCCTTTTCAAGACCGCCTTGATGCGCCCGAACCGCCTCAGGATGGCGGTTTCCGACTGGATGATCGGGGTGGCGAGCAGGAAGCTTTCCACCAGCCGCACGTTGCCCTCGGGAAAGGCCGATCGTTCCGCTCCGTAGAAAAGCTCCGCCGCCGTCATGAAGCTGACCGCGGCCTCCGACAGCCGGTTCTCGGCTCGCCTTCGCAGGACCACGGGATTGCCCCGCAGGATTTCAACGCAGGTATCGGTGTCCAGCAGGATCACAGGGAAATATCCCGCCCCAAGGTGCGGTCAGCGTAAATGTCCCGGATCATCTCTTCGCTGGAGCGGTTGTCCTTCCACTTCCCCGCCAGCTCTTTCCAAAGCGCCAATTGCACTTCCGGACTGATTTTATGATCCCCGCGGGAAACCTGTTTTTCCATCTCCTTCACACCTGTCTCTATGGCCACGACCAACTCGTTATTGAGGCTGCGCCTGTCGATTTCGGACAACAACTTAAGCCTTTGAAAAACCGAGTCCGGGATATTCCTCACAGTTATATTGGCCATGGTTATATTATAGTTATACTCCGTAACCAAAAACACAGAAACCCCAATAAAAAAACCCCCGCCCGAAGGCGAGGGTTTGGAAATTCCAAGATTTAGCGGGAACCGGGAATCAATCCGCCTGGTTGCGAAGGAAGGCCGGGGTCTCGTAATCGATATCCGGATCCAGATCCTTGTAGCGTCCCTTCTGGGGCTGGCCTGAGGCCGGGAACTGGCGCGCGGGCTTGGCATCGGCGGAGGCGTCGTTGAACATCATCCGGTTCTCGTCCTCGCTGCCGGCGCGCATGCCCGCCTGCGGGAAGGATCCGCCCGCCGGGTTCGCGAAGCCCATGCGCTGGGTCGGCTTGCCATCCGGGATGCGGGTGGGCGGGATGTCGTCGAAAGCGGGCTTGGCGCCGGGGGCGGGCCGCTCCGGATACGCCGGGCGATCCTGGAAGAGGGGTTCCTTGGAGGGTTCCGCCGGCCTGGAGTCCGCGCCGCGGGGGTTGACGCCCGCGAGCGCATCGGATTGGGGAGCCCCGAAAGCCGGGCCCGGGCGGGCGCCCTGACGGGAACCGCCGAATTCCTGGGCGGCGGGACGGGCCGCGGCCTTGTTGCCGTGGATCTGGCCGAAGCCGGTGGCGATCACGGTGATGCTGAGCTCATCCTTCATCTCCGGGTTGATGACCGTGCCGAAGATGATGTTGGTGTGGGTGTCGGTGCCCACGGCCTCGTAGATGTAGTTCATGGCGTCGTTGACCTCCATGATGCCGAGGTCCTCCCCGCCGGTGATGTTCACCAGCACGCCGGTGGCGCCGGCGATGCTGAGGTTGTCGAGCAGGGGCGAATGGATGGCGCGATCCGCGGCGATGGTGGCGCGGTTCTCGCCGCTGGCCTGGCCGGTGCCCATCAGGGCGTCGCCGCCCTGGGACATGATGGCGCGCACGTCGGCGAAGTCGACCTGGATGTCGCCGTGCTTGAGGATGATCTCGGAGATGCCGCGCGTGGCCGAGCTCAGGATGTCGTCGGCCATCTTGAAGGCCTCGCGCAGGGGGGTGGCCTTGTTGACCACCGACAGCAGCTTCTGGTTGGGGACCACGATCACCGTGTCCACCGACTTGCGCAGGGCGTCGAGGCCCATGGTGGCGTTCTTGTCGCGCACCGGGCCCTCCCAGAGGAAGGGCTTGGTGACAACGGCCACCGTGAGGATGCCCATCTCGCGGGCGATCTGCGCCACCACGGGAGCGGCGCCGGTGCCGGTGCCCCCGCCCATGCCGGCGGCGATGAAGACCATGTCGGCGCCCTCCAGGGTGGCGCGCACGCGGTCCTCGTCCTCCTCCATGGACATCATGCCCACCTGGGGATTGGCCCCGGCGCCGAGGCCGGAGGTCAGCTTCTGCCCGATGGCGATCTTGAGATCGGCCCGGTTATGCTCGAGGGCCATGGCGTCGGTGTTCACGGCGATGAACTCCACGCCCTGCAGGCCCGACTGCACCATGCGGTTGATGGCGTTGCCGCCGGCGCCGCCCACCCCGACCACCTTGAGCTTGGCGACCGTCTTGACCGTATCGTCGAATGAAAAAACCATGTTCGTCTCCTAACCCTTGGGGGCCGCGGCCCTGTTCCCTTTGCCCGTTTCCCGCACGCGAAAATCCGATTCCAGTCCCTTATACGTACTGCTTCACCCAGTCGGACATCTTCCGGAGTATCTCCCGGAACCTGTCGCCGCTCTGGACGAACGTCTCGCTCTCCCGCGTCTGCGAGGAGCGCATCACGCCGTATTGCACCAACCCCACGCCCGTGGCGTGCACGGGCGTGGCCACCGAATCCACCAGGCCGCCGAAGCCCTTCGGCACGCCCAGCTTGACGGGCATGCCGAAGACCTGCTCGGCCAGTTCCACCGCCCCGTGCATCAGCGCGCCGCCGCCGGTGAGCACCACGCCGGCGCCGAGCATGTCGAGGTAGTGGTTCTTCTGCAGCTCGCGCATGATGAGGGTGAAGATCTCCCGCATCCGCGGCTCGATGATGGAGGCCAGCACGGCCCGGCTCACTTCGCGCTGCTCGCGGCCGCCCACGCCGGGGACCGCGATGTATTCCGAGTTCTCCAGGCCCGAGCGCAGGCAGGTGCCGTGGTTGCGCTTGATCTCCTCGGCGCGCTCCAGGGGGGTGCGGATGCCGATGGCCAGGTCGTTGGTCACGTTCTTGCCGCCCAGGCCGATGCTGGCCGTGTGGCGGACGCTGTCCTCGATGAAGACGATGAGGTCGGTGGTGCCGCCGCCCATGTCGATGACGGCGGCGCCGAGCTCGCGCTCGTCGTCCTCCAGCACGGAATAGGAGGAGGCCCGGGGCTCCAGGACGATGTCGGCCACCTTGAGGCCCGCCTTCTCCACGCTCTTGTAGATGTTCTGCGCCGAGGTGATGGCCCCGGTGACGATGTGGACGTCGCCCTCGAGGCGCACGCCGGACATGCCGACCGGATCCTTGATGCCCGGCTGGTCGTCGACGATGAACTCCTGCGGGATGACGTGCAGCATCTCGCGGTCCATGGGGATGGCC
>CBILQL010000296.1:0-6520 GCA_966238865.1 uncultured bacterium | reverse complement strand
GCACGAGCCAGTCGATCGCCGTCTCTAGATAGTCCTGCCGGATCGGGCTGCCAGCTGGCCGTCCCTTGCCAGCGCCATGCGACAAAGCTGAGGGAGATGCGCGGCCTGCGCCCCCCGTTTTGACTTGGGATTGGCTAATTTCTATCCTTCCCCCCTGTGATCTCCGCGATTTTTGCCGGATTTACAAGGTCGATCGGAAGCAATGCTGCGAATCTCCGCGGCCGTTGCCACCATCGTCCGAGACATTCCCGATCCATCGCCTTCATTCGACGCCGGCCCCGGGGTTCCGGAGGCCAGCCGGAGGGCCCGCCCGCGCGCGCTTGACGCGGATCGCCGACGCCTCCCGCCGGCCGGCCTCCGGATGAAATTGCTATCTTCCCCCCTGAAACAGAGAGAGCCACCATGCCCAAATGCCTCATCAGCGGAGCCCCGGTCGAGGAGTTCATCTCCTTCGGGCGCATGCCCATCGCGAACGGCTTCCTGAAGCCCGAACAGATCCCGGACGAGTTCTTCTTCGAGCTTAAGGTGGGCTTCTGCCCCGAGTCGAAGATGGTCCAGCTCACCGAGCTGGTGGACGAGAAGAAGATGTTCCACGAGAACTACGCCTTCTTCTCCTCCACCTCCACGCGCATGGCCGAGCACTTCAAGGCCTTCGCGGAGTCGGTGAAGGCCCGCTACCTCGACCCCAAGGATCCCTTCGTGGTCGAGATCGGCAGCAACGACGGCATCATGCTGCAGAACTTCGCCAAGGCCGGCATCCGCCACCTGGGCATAGAGCCCTCGGCCAACGTCGCCGAGGTGGCCCGCTCCAAGGGCGTCAACACCGTCTCCAAGTTCTTCGACGAGAAGGTGGCCCGCGAGATCGTGTCGGAATACGGCAACGCCGACGCCTTCATGGCCGCCAACGTGATGTGCCACATCCCCTACATAAACTCGGTGATGGCCGGCATCAAGATCCTCCTCAAGCCCAAGGGCGTGCTCGCCTTCGAGGACCCCTACCTGGGCGACATCATCCAGAAGACCTCCTACGACCAGATCTACGACGAGCACGCCTTCTACTACAGCGTGGGTTCCATCTCCTACCTGGTCGAGCGCCACGGGCTTGAGGTCATCGACGTGGAGCCCCAGCACACCCACGGCGGCTCCATGCGCTACATCATCTCCCACAAGGGCGCCCACAAGGTGTCGCCGGCCGTCGAGGCCCAGCGCCGCAAGGAGGACGCCCTCGGCCTCCACAAGATGGAGACCTACGCCGCCTTCAAGAAGAACGTGGAGCGCTCCCGCGACCAGCTCATGGCCGTGCTGCGGGACCTCAAGCAGCAGGGCAAGCGGGTGGTCGGGTACGGGGCCACCTCCAAGAGCACGACCGTGACCATGTACTGCGGCATCACCCCCGATCTCGTCGAGTTCATCAGCGACACCACCCCCATCAAGCAGGGGAAGCTGTCCCCGGGCGCCCACATCCCCGTGAAGCCGTACCAGGACTTCGTCGCCGCCAAGCCCAGCCACACCCTCCTCTTCGCGTGGAACCACGGCGAGGAGATCATGGCCAAGGAGCAGGCCTACAAGGCCGCCGGCGGCAAGTTCATCGTGTACGTGCCCGAAGTGAAGGTCCTCTGATGATCCTCTGCAGCAACCCCAAGGCGCAGTACGAGGCGCACAAGCAGGCCATCGACGCGGCCGTGCTGCGCGCCTTCGAGAGCGGCTTCTACATCCTCGGCAAGGAGTGCGCCGCCTTCGAGGCCGAGTACGCCGCCTACCAGGGCGTGGCGCATTGCGTGGGCGTTGGCAGCGGCACCGAAGCCCTGCACGTGGCCCTGCGGGCCCTCGGCGTGGGTCGCGGCGACGAGGTGATCACCGTGGCCCATACGGCGGTGGCCACCGTCTCCGCCATCGAGCTGGCGGGCGCCACGCCGGTCTTCGCCGACATCGACCCCGCGACCTTCACCCTGGATCCCTCGAAGCTCGAGGGCCTTGTCTCCAAGGCCACCAAGGCCGTGATCGCCGTCCACCTCTACGGGCAGCCCTGCGACCTCGATCCCATCCTGGCCTTCGCGAAGCGGCACGGCCTGCGCGTCATCGAGGACTGCGCCCAGGCCCACGGCGCGACCTACAAGGGCCGCAAGGTCGGCTCCATCGGCGACATCGGCTGCTTCAGCTGCTACCCCCCCAAGAACCTGGGCGCCCTGGGCGACGGCGGCATGCTCGTCACCGCCGACGCCGACCTGGCGCGGAAGGCGCGGCTGTACCGGGAATACGGGTGGGCGGAGCGCTACATCAGCCACATCTCCGGGTTCAATTCCCGCCTCGACGAGGTGCAGGCCGCCGTGCTGCGCGTCAAGCTGCCCCACCTGGACCGCGACAACGCGGCCCGGGCCGCCATCGCCGACCGTTACGGCAAGGGCCTGGAAGGGACCGGGCTCGTCCGGCCGCCGGTGCGGGAAGGCTCGACCCACGTCTACCACCTGTACGTGGTCCGCTCCCGGAACCGCGACCGCCTCCAGGCCGTCCTCAAGGAGAAGGGCGTCGGCGCGCTCATCCACTATCCCGTGCCCATACACCTGCAACCCGCCTACAAGGGGAAGATCCGCGGCGCGGACGCGCTGCCGGAGACCGAGCGCGCGGCCCGCGAGGTCCTTTCCCTGCCCATCTACCCCGAGCTCACGGGCGCGATGGCCGATGCGGTGATCGGCGCCGTGCGCGCGTCCGGGGAGGCGGCATGATCGAAGGCGTGGTGCTCAAGGATCTCGTCACCTATCCGGACGAGCGGGGCTATTTCCGGGAAATCATCCGGGTGAACGACGACTTCTTCAAGGAAGGCTTCGGGCAATGGGCCCATTCCATGATGTACGCGGGCGTGTCCAAGGCCTGGCACATCCACAAGGTGCAGATCGACTGGTGGTACGTGGCCAGCGGCGTGCTGAAGGTGGCCCTACACGACACCCGCAAGGACTCCCCCACCTACCGCGAGACCATGGAATTCTTCCTGGGCGATCACCAGCCGGCCAAGGTGCTGCGCGTGCCCACCGGCGTCGCCCACGGCTGCAAGGCCATCCACGGCCCGGTCCATCTCTTCTACATCACCTCCAAGATCTACAACCCCGAGGACGAAGGCCGCATCCCGCATGACGATCCGGAAATCGGGTATGACTGGCTGAAAGGCCCCGTCATCAAGTAGTCCGGCCTGTCCCATGCCCCAGCTCCACCTGATCACGGGAGGGTCCGGATACCTCGCGCACAGCCTGTCCCGGCTGCTGGACGACGGCCAGGCCCGCGTCCGCCGCCTGGTCCGCCCCGGGAGCCCGGCCCCGGAGCACCGTTCGCCCCGCATCGAGGACGTATCCGGCAGCGCGGCCAGCCGCGAGGACCTGGCCCGGGCCATGGACGGCGCGGACGTGATCCACCATCTCGCGGCCCAGACCAGCGTCTACAAGGCCAACGAGGATCCGGCCGCCGATCTCCAGGCCAACGCCGTGGCCCTCCTCAACATCCTGGAGACGGCCCGCGCGGACGGCCGCGCGCCGCTCGTCCTCATGGCCGGGACCGTGACCCAGACCGGCCTCCCGGAACGGCTGCCCGTGGATGAAAGCCACCCGGACCGGCCCGTCACCGTCTATTGCATGCACAAGCTGCTGGCCGAGCACTACGTCGAGCATTATGCCCGCAGCGGATGGGCCAGGGGAGCCTGCCTGCGCCTCGCCAACGTCTACGGGCCCGGCCCCAGGAGCAGCAGCGCGGACCGGGGCATCCTCAACCTGATGATACGCAAGGCCCTGTCCGGCGAGGACCTCAAGGTGTACGGCGCGGGCGATTTCCTGCGCGATTACGTGTACGTCGAGGACGTGGCGGCCGCCTTCGCCGCCGCCGCCGCCCATCCGGAGGCCGTCAACGGCCGCCACTTCGTGGTGGCGACCGGGGCCGGCCGCACCCTCGCCCAGGCCGTCAATCTGGTTGCCGACCGGGTGGCGGTCCGCACCGGCCGGCGCGTGCGCGTCGAGCACGTGACGCCGCCCGCCGGGCTCTCGCCCATCGAGTCGCGCAACTTCGTCGGCGACCACTCCGCCCTGACCGCCGCCACCGGCTGGCGGCCCTCGGTGACCCTGGAGCAGGGCATCGACCGGACCATCGAGTACTACATGCGAACCAAGGACTTGCCATGAACATTCTCGTGATCGGAGGCGCCGGATTCCTGGGGGCGAACCTCGTCCGCCGCTGCCTCCAGGATCCCGCCAACAAGGTGACCGTGCTGGACCTGCTCGATCCCCAGCTCAAGGCCACCACCAACAACCTGCGCGGCGTCTGGGACCGGATCCGCTTCGTGCGGGGCAGCATGGCCGACGAGCCCATGATCGCCGATATGGTGCAGCACCAGGACGTGATCTTCAACTGCGCCGCCCAGACCTCCCATCCCCTGTCCCTGCAGCTCCCGGTCCACGACGCCGAGATCAACTGCCTGGGCAACCTCAAGCTCCTGGAGGCGGTGCGCCTGCTCAACCCCAAGGCCGTAGTGGTCTACACCTCCAGCAGCACCGTCATCGGCAAGGCGGTCGGCGATCTGGTGGACGAGACCCACGGCGAGAAGCCGCTCGACATCTACTCGGCCAACAAGGGCGTGGCGGAGAAGTACTACCGCATTTACAACCGGGTGCACGACATCAAGACCGTGGTGCTGCGCTTCGCCAACCTCTACGGCCCCTACGGCAAGGGGTTCCCCGAATTCGGGTTCGTGAACTACTTCATCAACCTGGCCTGGACGGGCCAGGCCATCAACGTGTTCGGCCCGGGCGACCAGACCCGCAACGTGATGTACGTCGAGGACGCCGCGGACATCCTGTACCGGTCGGCGCAGGAGCCCAAGCTGGTGGGCGAAGTGTTCTTCGCCGCCCACCACGAGCATGTCTCGGTGCTGAACATCGCCAAGGAGATCGTGCGGGTGATGGGCAAGGGGAAGCTGAACCACGTGGAATGGCCGGAGGAGCGGCGCCGCATCGAGATCGACAAGGTGCAGATCTCCTCGGAGCTGCTGTACAGGACCATCGGGTGGAAACCGAAATTCAGCTTCGCCGAGGGCCTCGAAAAGACCCGGCAGATCATGGAAAGGGAGAAACTGTAAATGAAGATCGCCATCACCGGGGCGCTGGGCCATATCGGCTCCCGCTTCATCCACTCCCTCAAGGCCGGCGACTTCGAGCGCGTGCTCCTGATCGACAACATGGCCACCCAGCGGTATCCGTCCCTCTTCAACCTGCCCGCCGGCGTGCCCTTCGACTTCCGGGAAGCGGACATCATGACCGCCGACCTGGGGAGCCTCTTCGCCGGGTACGACGCCGTCATCCACCTCGCGGCCATCACCAATGCCGCAGGCAGCTTCGAGATCCAGGACCAGGTGGAGAAGGTCAACTACGACGGCACCATCCGCGTGGCCGAGGCCTGCCTGGCCGCCAAGGCCCGCATGGTCTTCCTTTCGACCACCAGCGTCTACGGCACGGCCTCGGAGGTGGTGGACGAGGACTGCCCCGAGTCCGACCTCAAGCCCCAGAGCCCCTATGCCACGAGCAAGATCAAGGCGGAGAAGCACCTGGCCCGCATGGCCGCGGAAAAAGGGCTCCGCTTCGTCGCCTGCCGGTTCGGGACCATCTACGGGCAATCCATCGGGATGCGCTTCCATACCGCCGTCAACAAGTTCACCTGGCAGGCGGTGATGGGCGAGCCCATCACGGTCTGGCGCACGGCCCTCGACCAGAAGCGCCCTTACCTGGAGCTCGGCGACGCCGTCCGCGCGCTCCGCTTCATCCTCGAGAAGGATCTCTTCGACAACCGGGTGTACAACATCCTCACCGACAACGTCACCGTGGGGCAGATCGTCGAGATCCTCCGCAAATACGTGCCGGGCGTCTCGGTGAAGCTGGTGGACTCGCAGATCATGAACCAGCTCTCCTATACCGTGGCGTGCGAGCGCTTCCGGGCGAAGGGCTTCCGGTTCGAAGGGGACATGGAGAAGGAGATCAAGGCCAGCCTCGATCTGCTCAGGAATGCCCGGAGCTGATCAGCGGCCCCTCAAGGTCCTCTTCGTGGTCGAATGCGGGCTCAACGCCCCCAGCGCCATGGTCCGCGCACTCCAGTACCGCGACCTGCTCGCCCGGCGGACCGACGTGGTAGCGGAATTCCGCGACGTCCGCTGGCAGCCCCTGGACGCGCTGCTCGGGTTCCTGGAGCGCGTCATCCCGTTCAAGGCCGTCCCGCGCCAGTTCCGGCGGCTGGAAGGGGCCCTGACGCGCCTCCGCGAGGTGCGCCTGGCGCGGCATGCGGCCGCTTTCGACGTGGTGTTCATGGTGAAGGTCCCCTTCCTGCGAACCTACGTCCGCCTGGCGGCGGTGAAGGGCCCCAGGCTGTGGATCGACGTGAACGACGGCCTGTGGCTGCCGGCCCACCAGGCCGGGGGCTGGAAGGACCTCGACCGCATGCTGCCCCTGGTCCACGGGGTCATCTGCGAGAACCGGTACGTGGCCGAGTACGCGCG
>CBILQL010000295.1:0-6535 GCA_966238865.1 uncultured bacterium | reverse complement strand
ATGTTCAAGGGGATTTGCTCCCCGCTCGGCAGGTCGATGAGCAGCTCCCCGATCCGTTCGAGGTCGGCGCGGCTTTCCTCGGCGAGAAGCACCACCAGGGCGAAGCGCCTCTGCCCTTCCAGGACTTCGGAGACCTTTTCGCCTCCCAGGGCCGTCTGGATGAGTTCGTTGACTTCGCCGGTTTTCAAGCCGAAGCGCTTCAATTCCTCCCGATTGAGTTGGATTTCCACCTGGGGGACCAGCACCTGCTTCTCCACCGAAAGGTCCACGACACCGGGGACGGTTTTGAGGAGCCCCTCGATTTCGGCAGCCTTGTCCCTCAAAAGGGCAAGGTCGTCTCCGAAAACCTTCACGGCCACCTGCGCCCGAATCCCCGAAAGGAGGTGATCGATGCGGTGGGAGATGGGCTGCCCAATGCTCACGGACACGCCCGGGATCTGATCCAGCTTGCGACGGATGTCCCCCAGGATTTCTTCACGGCTCCGATCCGAGGGTTTGAGGTCCACGTCGATCTCCGAATAGTGAACGCCTTCCGCATGATCGTCCTCCTCGGCACGTCCCGTCCTCCGTCCCGTGGAAACCACTTCCGGGACCTGGAGCACGAGTTTTTCGCCGATCGTGCCGATGCGGTCGGACTCCGCCAGGGAAGTCCCGGGAGGCGAAAGGATGTTGATGGTGGCCGTCCCTTCGTTGAAGGGAGGCAGGAACTCCTTTCCCAAGAAGGGAAAGGATGCCAAGGCGAGGAGAAGGAGAATGATGGCGATGGCCAGGGCGGTTCTAGGCTTGGCCAGGGCCGGCTCCAGGAAGACCCGACGGTTCCCCCTCTTGAGGAAGCGGACCAAGGGGCCATCCTCCTCCTTTTCCAGGAACTTCGCCTTGGGAAGGAGATACGCGCAGAGCGCAGGGGTCAGGGTAAGGGATACGACCAGGGAAGCTCCGATGGAAAGGATGTAGGAGATTCCCAGCGGGGCGAAGATGCGGCCTTCGATGCCGCCGAGGGAGAACAGCGGGATGAAGACCAGGACGACGATCAGGGTCGCGAAGACGATGGAATTCCGCACTTCAGAAGACGCCTTGAAGATGACCTGGAGGAAGGGTTCAGGAACCGGTTTGTGGCGGTTTTCCTTCAGCCTCCGGAAGACATTTTCCACGTCCACGATGGCATCATCCACCAGTTCCCCGATGGCCACGGCCAGCCCGCCAAGGGTCATGGTATTGATGGAGATGTCGAATATCCGGAACACCAGGGCCGTGACCAGGATGGACATGGGGATGGCCGTCAAGGTGATGAAGGTCGTCCGGAAGTTGAGCAGGAAAAGGAAAAGGACAACGATGACCAGGATACTCCCATCCCGCAGGGCATGCTCGACGTTCCGGATGGCGGATTCGATGAAGACCGACTGCCGGAACAACCTGGGGTTGACGGTGACCCCCTCGGGCAGGCCCTTCCGCAACTCTGCGATGGCGGCGTCGATGCGTTCCGTCAGCTCGATGGTGCTTGCACCCGGCTGTTTCTTGACGCTCAGGATGACGGCCGGCTTCGCATTGGCGCCTGCGCTGCCGCGCTTCTGCGGCGTTCCGAATCCGATCTCCGCCACCTGGTCGAGGGTGATCGGTTGGCCCTCCTTGAAGGCGACCACCGTGGACTTCAGATCCTCCAAGGATTGGAGCCTGCCCAGGTTCCGGACGACGGACTCCGTATAGCCCTGGACCAGGAAACCGCCGGAAGAGCTGGTGTTGGTCTCCTGGACCGCCGCCTCCACCTCATGGAGGGTGACGCCGTTCTGCCGCAGCTTGTCCGGATTCACGAGCACATGGTATTGCTTGAGGTCGCCGCCGATGGAAATGACCTGGGACACGCCGGGGATGCTGAGCAGGCGGGGCTTCAAGGTCCAGTCTGCCAGGGTGCGCAGGTCCATGGGGGAGAGGGAATCCCCGCTCACGCTGATGAGCATGATCTCCCCCATGATGGAGGAAATCGGGCCCAAGGTGGGATTCACGCCTTCGGGCAGGGTTTCCCGGATGCCTTGAAGTTTTTCGGCCACGATTTGCCGGTCGATGTAGATGTCCGTGTTCCAGCCGAACTCGACGAAGACAAGGCCCAAGCCCGGCGCCGAGGCGGAGCGGACCCGTTCCACCCCGGTGGCTCCGTTAAGGGCTGTCTCGATGGGATAGACGACCAGGGCTTCCACCTCTTCGGGGGAAAGGCCGGCCGCTTCGGCCTGGATGGCGACCGTGGGCCGGTTCAGGTCGGGAAAGACATCCACCGGAAGCTTGCCGAGGACCCAGGCTCCGTACACCATGAGGAAAGCGGACAGGGCAACCACCAAAAGGCGGTTCTTCAAGGAAAATCGGATGATGGCGTTCAGCATGAATATCCTATTTCGCCTATTTCGTTTTTTTCCCGGCCGCCTTGGCGGCTTCAGCCTGAGGATCAACCCTTGGTTTTGCGAACTGCAATTGGTAGTTCCCCTGGGTAACCACAAGATCCCCGGGAGCCAGGCCCTCCACGATCTCCACCCATTTGTCGTTCTCGATGCCGGTCACAACGGGGGTGCGGATATAGTCGCCGTTTTCTTCCACGAAGACGAATTTCTCGCCGCCGGAGCCTAGCACCGCCGAGCGGGGAATGGCGATGCTTTCCTCCTCGCGGTCCGCCAGGAAAAAAACATTCACCGTCATATTGATCTTGATGCGCTCTTCGGGGTTCTTCACCCGCACCCAGACATCCACGGTCCGGCTCTGGGGGTTGACCTCCGATCCGATGACATCCACCTTGCTGGCCAGTTCCAGGCCTTTCAGGACCGGTGAATAGACCCGGGCAGGCATCCCCTTGGTGACTTTGCCGATCTGGCTCTCATAGACCTTCGCCACGGCATAGACTTCATTGTAATCCGCGATCTCGAGCATGGCGGTGCCCGGCTCCACGGCATCGCCCTCGATCACGTTCAGCTTGACCACCTTGCCGCTCCTTGGTGCCGTGACCGGGACGCGGATCGGAGTCTCGGAGAGTTGGCGGGCCTCCAGGGAAAGCAGGATATCCCCCTTTTTCCGGTATTGTCCAAGCGCGACATGCAGGGCGGAGACTTTGCCCGCAATCTTGCTGGAAACCGTCTCGCGGGTGCCCGGAATGGCTTGGGCTGTGCCGGAGGCCTTGATGGTCTTCTCGATGGATTGGATGGTCGCCTCGGCGGTACGGATATCCAGGTTCTTCTTGGCCTCCGGGGACAGTTTAACGGGACCGATCGGAGCTGCCTCTTCGGCCGGCGTCTCGCCATGGTCATGGCCTTCATGGGCCGCAATCATCCCAATGCCTAGCATGCCGACCAGCAGTCCATGCTTCATCATGTCCAAGGATTTCATATCCTTCCTCCCACCAAGGTGCTCAAGCGATTCCAGATGCGGTAATACTCCTCAAGGACTCCGAGCGCCTCCTCCTCCTGGGTCAGGTACTCTGCCTGGACCCTGGACAGGTCGAATACGCCGATCAGTCCCTCCCGGAAACCCTTTTCCGAGAGGCTCATCTGTTTCCGGATCAGGTCGCGGACTTCGCCTTGATAATGCGAGTACTGCTCCGACAGACGGGTCAGCCGTTGGTGCAAGGCCGAGATGTCCGCATTCAATCCGGCCTCCGTCGCCGCCAAGCGGAGCTCGGATTCCCGCAAGCCGGACTTGGCTTTCAAAATGCCTGCCTGGTTCCGGTTGGCGATGGGAAGCGGCATTTCGATTCCCGCGCCGACCAGGTTGTCGCCTTCGGATTCCCTTTCGTATCCGACTGAAAGGCTGAACCCGGGCTTGGACAAGCCTTCTTCCAGCAATACGCGCTGACGATTGGCGTCCAGGTATTTACGAAATGCGAGGAGGGATGGGTTCGCCTCGGACGCCCATTGGGATAGGGAATCGGAAGGTGGAAGTGCGAGGAGGGTATCCATGCGCTCCGCATGCAGGGTGGCCGGAATGGCCGGCTGACCCACCAGGACCTGAAGCTCGCTTTCCTTGCCCTCCCGTTCCGAGAGCAGGGCAAGTTCCCTTTGCCGGGCCTTGACGACGTTGAGCTGCGCTTCGGCCTGGTCCACTTCGGAGAGCTTCCCTTGTCGAACCTGGTTCGTGGCCACCTGGGCAAGGCGCTCCCAACGCTCGATGGCGCCCCGCTGGAGAGCCGCCTTGCGGCTCAATATTTGCCAATCATAGAAGGCGATACGGATGCTCTCCGCAAGAGCCTGTTCCCCGGCCCGGACCTGCTCGCGCTGGGCCTCCCAGCCTGCCTTGGAGGCCCCCCTCATCTTATTCCTGATTCCCGGTCTGAATTCCTTGGAAAGGCGGATCGCGGCGGTGGGCCGGTCCGGTTCGGACAGGTTATGGAAACCCTCCACCTCAAGATGCGGATTCACGGCTGTTGCGACGGCCAAGGTGTCGATGGACGTCGAGTGGGCCTCCTGCCTTTGGACCGCCAAGCCACGATTATGCTCCAGGCCAATCCGGAGCATCTCTTCAAGGCTCAAACCCTGCCCATATCCCGCCTCTTGCCCATACCCCGCAATTGCCAGGAGAGCGGTGCAGGCCTGGCTCAGGAGCGATTTCGGAACTCGGAACATACCATGGACTCCTCGTAAGAGAACACTTCGGAATAAGCAGGGTTTTGGTGCGGAACGGACGGCCCGAGGTCGGATAGAGCGAATGCTCCAGCCATGGGCTATCCGGAGGAAACCGCAGCGCGGCTTCCGGAGGAAAATCAGACGAGGAGTCGGAGAGTCAGCAGGTAGACAGGAGGACTGCTTTTATTCTGCGGCGCCTGGCGTTCCACCTGAACGTGGTCGAACGGAAGCGAAGCCAGCCAGAGGAAGGGGGAGGGTTGGAAGAGGCTGGAAAGTTCTAGCGATGTGGATTGCAGGGCTTTGGGAGTGTTGGCCACTTCGGAAAGGCAGGCCTCGTCGCTATTTAGTTGGGAACCCGAATGGTCGATCGGGACAAACGGAGCGGCATTCTCCTGCTTCACACCATGGCCATGGCACCCCGGATGGGTTTTCGCGGCATGGGTGTCGGTTCCATGGCTGCTTGCTTGGCTGAACGCCTGGAGATACTTGGCGATACCGGCGGAGATGGTTTCATTGATGCGGCAGCAGTGGAAAAATTGTCCCACTACCAAGGTGAAGGCCATGGCCACCGACAGGATCGGGAGCCAGGGTCTTTGCCGAAGGGATGTCATTCGTATTGTCCGCATAGGATCCCGACCTCGAAAATATATGAAGATGGGGAGTTTGAACCAATCCTGACCCAATTTCCCATATGGGATAAGACGCGGATGCGCCGAAATCCTTACAGTCCAGATAAAATTGGGCGGAATGGACGGGTCCGGGCTTCAATTAGGCTCAGTGGCCCTCGTGTCCCCCTGAGCCGGACGGGGAATGGGGGCCACTCGCAGGTTGTCGAAGGCCCTGATCGGCCGGAGGATGACCGGCAGCCCCATGGGACATCCTAGCCGGTCGAAGTGTGATGAAAATCTCGAAGGAAAAGGGCCAATCCCCATAATAGGGGCTCAATTCTTCCTCCGGAATATTTACGGTTCCTTGCGTTCCCACAAGGAACTCCGCGGACTTCAGTGGAAAGGGTTTCCAGGCGACGCCTAAGGTCGCGGCTTGAACCCGGGAAGTGGAATGCCCAAGCTCCGCTTCCAGATTCAGGTCATGGGCAGCCTTCTGGAGGATCTCATACCTCCCATACAGGGAGCCCCACGATTCCGCCCACTCCGATTCCAAGGTCACGGCGTTGAGCCATTCTTCCTCCTCCAGGGAATAAATGGTTCCGTACACCAAGGAAGAGGCCACCTGCGCTGTGGATCCCAAGGGTAAGACATGGATTACTGATGACGTGAGACGGACCAGGTCCTCCTCCGGTTCCAGTGACTCCGGGCTCTTCAGATATCCGCCCGAGACCTGCCCCGAAAGCCTGGGAGTCGGGTTGTAGGAAAGTCGGAGGCTATAGGAGTCGAACTTCGGCTGATCGAAATCGTAGCGGTCTTCGTCCGGTTCACGGCCCGTGAAGATGGACCCATCCACCTTGATTCCTAGAGCCGGATCATGCGCAATCGCAAGGAGTTGCCGATCACCGAGACCGAGCTGAGGCTCATGGCCGCGGCTGCGAAGATTGGGCTCAGCAGGATTCCCGCCACGGGGTAGAGGACGCCGGCCGCGATGGGAACTCCCAAGGCATTGTAGACGAAGGCGAAGAAGAGGTTCTGGCGGATATTGGACATGGTGGCACGGCTTAGCCGGCGGGCACGCACGATGCCGTTCAGGTCGCCTTTCACCAGAGTGACCCCGGCGCTTTGCATGGCGACATCTGTGCCGGTCCCCATGGCGATACCGACATGCGCCTGGGCCAGGGCGGGGGCATCGTTGACTCCGTCACCGGCCATGGCCACGATTTTCCCTTCGCCCTGCAGGCGCTTCACCACCTGGGCCTTCTGGTTCGGCAGAACATCGGCGATGACCTCGTCCAGCCCGAGGTTCCGGGCCACGGCTTCCGCCGTCGTCTT
>CBILQL010000294.1:0-6544 GCA_966238865.1 uncultured bacterium | reverse complement strand
CCCGCGGTCCCCTGTCCCGGCTGCTGGAAACCCTGGCCGTGGCGCCGCTGGCCCTGCCCGGCATCATCCTCGCCTTCGGGTACGTGGCGCTGTTCGCGGGCACGCCCCTGGATCCCGCCGGCAATCCGCTGCCGCTGCTGGTGATGGCCTACGCCATGCGCCGCCTGCCCTTCGTGTTCCGCAGCGTGCTCACCGGCTACCGCAGCCTGCCGGCGCAGATCGACGAGGCGGCCCAGACCCTGGGCCAGGGGTTCTGGGGGCGGCTCTGGGACATCCACCTGCCCCTGCTCACGCCCTACCTGCTCGCCTCCGGCATCCTGGTCTTCGCCTTCTCGATGCTCGAGGTGAGCGATTCCCTGGTCCTGGCCATGAAGGAGCTGTACTATCCCATCACCAAGGCCATCTATTTCCTCACCACCCGCGCCGGGGACGGCAACAACCTGGCGGCGGCGCTGGCCGCCATCGGGGTGCTGATCCTGGCCCTGGGCATCACGGCGGCGGGCCGGCTGCTGGGGAAGCGGTTCGGGGAGATGTTCCGGTGATCTCGACGCTGCGGGTCTTCGGAAAACATCTTCTGCGTTCACTTCTCCCATCCGTCCTTGCCCACCAACGGCACGAACCTGCAGTCCCCCAGATCCGTTTCCCGGAAGGCGTTCCCGGCACGATCCACGCAGAGCAGCCTCTGGGTCTCCCGTCCCCCCGTGGGGATGACGAGGCGGCCGCCGTCGGCGAGCTGGGCCTTGAGCTTTTCCGAGACCACCGGAGCTCCGGCGGTGACGATGATGCGATCGAAGGGCGCCCAGCTCTCCCACCCCAGGCTGCCGTCCCCGATCTTGAAGATGACGTTGCGCAGGCCCTGCTGCTCCAGGATCGATTGCGCGCGGCGCGAGAGATCGGCGTGCCGCTCCACGGTGTACAGCCGCGGGGTGTAATGGGCCAGGATGGCCGCCTGGTAGCCGGAGCCGGTGCCGATCTCTAAGATCTTGTCCCCCTTGCGCGGGGCCAGGGCATGGGTCATCATGGCCACGATGGTGGGCTGGGAGATGGTCTGGCCGCCGCCGATGGGCAGGGCCGTGTCATGGTAGGCCTTTGGAGCCAAGGCTGAATCGACGAAGAGATGCCGCGGCACCGTCAGCATGACGGCCTTGAGCTCGTCGTTCCGGAGCCCGAGGCGCGTCCAGACCCCTTCCACCATCTGGCGGCGGGCGGTGGTCAGCGCGTCCACGCCGACCTCCAGGTCATGCGCAGGAAACGTATTGTGTCGGCGGCGAGTCGCATATGGGAACCATTATCCGTATAGAGGGTGGCGATGTCCACCGGCAGCACGTTCCAGCCGCTGCGGCAGCAGAGGATGAGGGCCTGGGCCTCCCATTCGAACCGGCCTTCGGCGGGAAGGCCCGCCGACTTGACCGCTTCCAGACGGTACATGCGGAAGCCGCACTGGGCATCGTGCACCGGCTTCCCCGCCAGGGCGGAGGTCATGCGCGTGGTCAGCCAGTTGCTGAACCGGCGATGGGGCGGCATCGGGGTGCCCGCCAGGGCGCGGCGTCCCACCACGATGCCGGTGTCGTCCCGGACGGGGGCCTCCCAGAAGGCGGGCAGCTCGGCGGGCGAATGCTGGCCGTCCGCGTCCAGGGTCACGGCCCAGGCCCAGCCTTTTCCGGCGGCCCATTCCAGGCCGGTCATGAGGGCCGAGCCCTTGCCGCGGTTGCGCCCGTGCCGCAGGCAGACGGCCCCCAGCGTCTCCACCACGGCGGCCATGCCGTCGACGGACCCGTCGTCGATCACTGCGACTCGCTCGGGGGGCACCAGTGCGAGCAGCGGACGCAGCGTGTCGGCGATGTAGGGGGCCGCGTTGTAGGCGGGGACGAGGATGCAGGAGTTTTCGCGCAAGGACATGGGTGGACGCTGTGATGTTGGATGCCGGCTGCCGTTGGCGGGAAAGGTAGCAAATTAGGCGCGCGTCAAGGTGTAAACATCCACGTTACGCCCGGCGGCAGCTTCCGGGCTCAGCCTCGCGATTGCGGCGCGGAAGCCCAGGGCCGCGGCCCGGTCGACGAAGCCGTCGGCGGCGGAGCGGCCGGGGTCCGCCAGCCAGGCCGAACCGCCCGGCGCCAGGTGACGGTCCAGGAATTCCAGGATGGGCGCCTGGTTCTCCCGCGCGTAGAGCATCTCCCCGCACAGGACCAGCCCGAACCGGGCGCGGGAGGGGAAGCGGACGAAATCGGCGCAGAAGACCCGGGTCGCGGCTCCGGCAAAGCCTGCGTTCAGGGCCGCCAGGCGGCAGGCGTCCGCGTTGAAATCGCAGCTGAGGATCGGCAGGCCGAAACACGTCCGGAAAAAAGCGGCCAGGAATCCGGACCCGCAGCCGAGGTCCAGGATGGGAGGCTTCAGGGCGCCCGGCCCCTGCGTGGCCAGGGCCTCGGCCAGGGCGTAGGTGGCGGGCCAATCCTCCAGCCAATAGGGCCAGACCCGCTCCGCGAGCCCCCGCAAGGCGGTCACCGCGTCCAGGGTGGCCTGGTTGTATACGGGTTCGAGGAGCCGCACCGTCGTGCCGCCCACGCGGATTTCCCGGATGCCGAGCGGCAGATCCAGCCCGTCCAGGCGCAGGCATGCCGGCCGGTTCGCCGGATTGGCCCCGCTTCCGGTCTCCATGCTAGAATGGGTGGACATGCGCCTGTTTCCTCTCCCCTCCCTCTTCGCCGCCGCTGCGCCGGCCCTGTCGCTTCTCGCGGCCTGCTCGCTCAGCCTGGAGGATCCGGAGTTGGAGGCGAAGAAAAAATTAGCAAAACAAGTGGAACCCACCTGGGAGCTCCTGGAAGGGCGCTGGCTGGGAGACAGCACCTACACCGTCTTCGACGCGAAATCCACTCCCCTCTTCGGCGCCCTGATCCTCGACGTCTTCCCCGACTCCACCGTCTGGGCCCGTGACCCCACCGGCCTGGTCTTCCCCGGGACGGATGCCGCGGATTCGGCCCCTTCATCCTATGCGGCGCGCGCAGCCTTCGCCGAGGGCCGCCTGCGCCTGTCCGGCGCCCCGGGCAACCCCGGGCCCGACACCCTGGCCGTGCGCATGCGCTTCCTGGGGAATTGGCTGGAGCTGGAGCGGCGATCCGACCGGCGCACCGTCCATTTCCACAAGCTGAAGCACTTCGATTCCGCGGCCCGGGAGGCGCTGCTCGACTCCGGGATCTGGCTCCGGCGCGCCGTGCGTATCTCCTATGATACCCTGCGTCCGGACTCCCTGCGGCGGGATTTCGACTACCTCGCCTTCCCCGGTGATTCCCTGCGGCGCGAAAGCCGCCGCGGCGGACTCGCCCGGACGGAGGCCGGCCCCATCGCGCCCGCGGGCAGCGGCTTCGCATGGCGGCCGGAAGGAGGGGAGCGCTCCCTGCGGCTCGATCTCTTCCACGCCGATTCGCTGCGCATGTGGCCCATGGCGGAAGGACGCGCCGATTCCGGCTATTCCCTGTACGTGCGCGCCCGGGGACCGCATCCCCTGGATCTCGACATGACCGCCTATGCAGGGCATCTGCGCACGGACACGGTGAGGATCGACAGGTCCGCCTTCGACACCCACTTCGGGCGCTTCTACGACCTGGTGCTCGGCGTCGACCATGCCGTCCGCACCCTCACCAACATGCCGTCCATGCCCCGCTTCGACTCCTGGGAGGTGGACAGCGGCTTCCTCTGGCTGGACGGCGAGGGGGATGTCCGCACGCGTTTCCGCGTGGAAAAACCCTCGCCCAAGGCCCTGACCCTGGTTGCCGGCGCCACCCCAGCCTTCTCCCGCCCCACCACCTTGATCCAGACCCTGGTGGACGGCTCCCGCTTCGAAGACCATCCCCTGGAGCGCTTCGACCAGGCCCCCTACCTGCGCGTGGCGGCGGGCCCGGCCGACACGTTCGCCTTCTATTTCCAGGCCGCCTACCGCAAGCAGGACTATGAAGGCTTCGAAATCTCGGGCCACGTCGGAGACGACACGCTCTGGGCCGCCTGGCGGCTGGACGGTTCCGAGACCTACTCCAGCGGCCAGGACGGATTCTTCTTCGCCTTCCAGGGCCGCACCGCCGATCTCGGCCGGTTCACATGCCGGGGAATCCCCTCGCTGGATCTCACGATACGCACCCTGGCCGGGAGCTCCCCCGAACTGGCGTCGGGCCTTATCCAGGGCGCATGCCGGATAATCGCTTCCGAGCTTCCCCCCGCGGACTCGGCCCTGGAGATCACCGGCGACTTCCGGGGCAGGCGGCGCGCGGACATCCTGCAATCGCCCCTGTGGAAACTGCCATGAACGGGGTGGCCGCGGCCCCCGGGAAGCCAGGGGCGCTCTCCGTCATCGTCCCCACCTACCTGCGCGACGCGGTGCTCTGGCAGAGCGTGGAGCGCCTGCTGCCCCAGCTGGCCGACGAGGACGAGCTGCTGGTGGTGGACCAGAACCCCGCTCCCCTCGCGCCCCCGCCCGGCCCCGCGGATCCGCGCCTGCGGCTGATCCGGCTCCCGTCCCCGTCTCTGACTAGGGCCCGCAACGCCGGCATCGCCGCGTCCGGCAATCCGCTGATCGTCTTCCTGGACGACGACATCCTCCCGGACGCGCGCCTCCTGGCCGCGTTCCGGGAAGCTGCCGCGGCGCATCCCGGATGCATCGTCACCGGCGTGGTGGACCAGGAGGACAAGCCCGGCGACGTGCCCACCCCCGGCATCGTCGATCTGCGCGACGGCCGCATCGCCACCAACTTCTCCCGCCCGTTCTCCGGGGAGACGCCGTTCTTCCCCGGCGGCCTCGCCCTCATCCCCCGGAGCGCGCTGCCGCCGCAACCCTGCTTCGACCCGGACTTCCGCGGGGCCGCCCAAGGGGAGGAGATCGACTTCTCCCTGCGGGCCCGCGCGCGCGGCGCGCGCATCGTCGCCGACCCTGCGGTGCGCATCCTGCACCTCAAGGCGACGGAGGGAGGCTGCCGCGCCCCGGAGTTCCGCCGGCGCTTCTGGCTCGATCACGTGTTCAACCAGGCGATCTTCTATGGCCGGCACGGCCGCCTCCTTCATGTCGCCGCCTTCCTGCGGCGCCTGCGCGGCTTCGTGGAATTCCACAGCCGTCGGCCCGGGGGAGGCCACGAGGCTGGCAGCGTCCTGCGCGCGGCCGGGCTCGTTGCGGAGGGGTTCGCGAAGGGGTTGCTGGGAAGATTGTAGACGCTATCCGGGGGATTGCGTCCGGAGTCCGTCCACCGGCTCGGGTTTCCGCGCCAGGTAATATCTCCCGCCCTCGAACACCAGCCACAGGGGATGGGTCTCCAGGGGCACGGGCAGGCCCGAGGACAGGTCCCGCAGGGCCGCCCCATGATCGGTCCCGTGGCGCGTATGGTGCTCCAGGATGATGCGCACCGAACCCAGCCCCTTGATGAGGCATTTCCGGTCCTTGTCCGAAGCCAGGAACTCGCGGATGCGGGACTTCCAGGTCGGGTCGATGAAGTGGGGCTTGTACACCACGTGGGGGTAGGCCTCGCACAGGACCTTGAAGCTGGCGAGGTTCTCGCGGCTGTCGTCGTAGAAGGAGATGTCGTTGAATCCCCGGCCCACCAGGTCCTCGGCGATGACCAGGGCCTTGCGCTGCGCGATGCTGAGGGAGGAGAAGCGGCGCTCCGGAAGCCCCGCGATTCCGGCTTCGGCGCCCCTGTCCTTGTGGGCCGCGAAGCGGAGATCCGAGACGGCGAAGATGTGCTCCTTGGCCAGGCGCACGTCGAACAGGGACTTGAAGAGGCGGATCAGGAAGGGCGCGTGCAGCCGCTTGTCCGAGCGGGCGGTCAGGATCCCGAAATGGCTGCGCGTGCCGTGGCGCAGGATGCTGTCGATGATGCTGCGGGTATAGCGCACCACGATGCCGCGGCTCAGGATGCCGAGATCCGAGAATTCGCGGAAATCGAGGACCTCGCCCGGCGCGGGGCGATAGCCGGTGAATTCCGCCGGCGTCAGGGCCCGGGCCGGGGTGCCGTCGGCGCGCAGGACGAGCACGCGGGCCGCGGTCTGGATGAGCGTGTCGTCCAGGTCGAAGAGGTGGATGCTCTTGCGGGGAGCCGGCGCGGGCTGTTCGGACGGATTCAAGGCTTTGACCCTCGGCCGATAAAGTATGAAACTAATTCTAAATTGGTTCCCGGGCACGCCCCGCCATGTTCACATACCTCTGCAAGCTGTTCCACCACCTGCACTCCCGGCCCCGCACGGTGCTGGTCCTCGCCTTCCTGTCCGCCCTGGCCGCCCTGTTCCCGCTCAAGCGGCTGGAGCTGCGCACCAGCGCCAGCGACCTGCAGCCCCGGCAATTCGAGAGCGTGCAGCTGTGGCAGCGCATCGGGCAGAAATTCGGCGCTTCGGGCCACCTCGTCGCCGTGGTCCACTCCCCGGATTCGGCCCGCAACCTCGAAGCCGTGCGCTTCCTGGCAGAGCACCTGGAGAGCCATCCGGACGTCAACTTCCTGGAATACCGGTCGGAGGCGGCCTTCTACCAGGCCCACAAGCTGCTGTACATCTCCCTCAAGGACCTGCAGGAGGT
>CBILQL010000293.1:0-6544 GCA_966238865.1 uncultured bacterium | reverse complement strand
GCGGCCTGGCCGACCTGCGCGGCCGCGACCTGCGCGCCTTTCCGGCTCCGCGGGAGCCGGCCTCCCGGGGCGCGGCCTCCGGGGAAGCGGCCCGTCGCGGGTCGGCCGGCGGGGAGGCGGGCGGACTGGTCTGGGACGGCGCCGACGGCGGCGGCAAGCGCCTGCCCCCCGGCCTCTATGCCGCGCGCCTCCTTGCCGCGGACGGCCACCGGGTCCTGGCGACGCGCTCCTTCCTCCTGCCGTGACGCCGCCGCGGGGCCGGAATAGCTACCTTTCCGGCCATGCTCAAGCTCTACGGCTACAAGAAATGCGACACCTGCCGGAAGGCGGAGAAGGCCCTCGTCAAGGCCGGCCGCGAATACGTATTCATCGACATCACGGAGGCGCCGCCGGACTTGGCGGAGCTCAAGCGGATCGTCAAGCAAAGCGGCGCCGGGCTGAAGAAGTTCTTCAACACCAGCGGCGTCCAGTACAAGGAGCTGAAGATCAAGGACAAGGTGGCCGGCATGGGCGAAGCCGAAATCCTGGCGCTGCTGGCCGGGAACGGCCGCCTCATCAAGCGGCCCCTTGTCACCGACGGCGCGCGGAGCACGGTGGGCTTCGACGAGGCGGTGTTCGCCAAGACCTGGGCCTGAGTAAACCGGCCTACTTGATTGTCGCGGGGGCGGCCAAGCGCGTACCGGCCGGTACGCGCAACCACCGCCGACGCCTTCCCGGCGGCCAAGCGCCGCGGTGACCGCCTCCCAGATCGGAACTTTGCCTTCCGGTCCGGTTGTGCACTTCCGGTCCCGGCATTACTTTCCAGGCTGACGAAGGGGTCTGTTCCGACGCGTGGGGCGGATTGGCGGTTCACGCCATCCGGCGCGGCAGTACTCACCGGGAAAGGACATCGGCTTTGAACGCACGGTCGATCCTGGCCGGAGCTATGCTCCTGGCCTGCGAGGGCGCTTTTGCCGCCCAGGTTTGCGATCTCACGCTTACGGCCTGTCCCAAGCAATTGCCTGCCGGGCCGCTGCTGGTGCCCATGGACGTCATCTCCCTGGATGCCCGCATCCCGTATTGCCAGGAGACCGGGAGCGTGACGACCCCGGCGAAAACCTCCATCGTCTTCATCATCGACAATTCCGGCAGCATGTCCATGGGATTCGATTTCAGCGATGCCCAGGAAAACGATCCGGAAGAGGCCCGCTTCTCCGTGGTCTCCAGCCTGCTCGACCTGATCGCTTCGACGCATCCGGGCACCGAGGTGGGCCTGGTGGCCTTCAGCCGCCGCCTGCAATTCGACCACCGGGACAACGCCCTCTTCAAGACCGCCTTCCCGAACGACACCACCCAGCACGATTCCTACATGCCGCTCGTCGCCCTCAACCATGTCTTCGCCGACGGCCGGACCGGGCTCGACACGCTCAAGGCCCTGCTCAAGCACAATGAGGACGGGGACATGCTCTACGCCACCAAGCAGCCGTCCAGCCGGGACAATACCTCGGCCCTCGTCCAGACCACCGGGGGCCCGGAATTCAGCATGCGGCCCGGGACCGATATCACCCTGGGCTTCGACGCGGCCAAGCTGGCCATGCTCGACTCCAAGGCGGCGAAGGAGCAGCAGTATTTCATCTTCCTCTCGGACGGCGCGCCCGGCGGCCTGGACGTGGGCCGGACCCAGTTCGAGGACGACTTCGAGCAGGGCACCAATACGCCGACCACCTTCACGGTCTACTTCACCGGCGGCGGGCAGGTGCCTGCGACCATCCGGACCATGACCACCAATATCCAGGGCAACGGCTACTCGACCTCCAACGCGAACAGCGCCTACTTCTCGGTTTCCGCGCCGGCCACCGAGCTGCAAGGGGTGCTGCAGAACTCCGTGATTTCCCGCATCCTGACCACGGTGCCCACCCAGGGCAAATCCGTGGTCGTGTCGGCCAACGGGGCGGTCCAGACGACCACCACCCGGGGCGACAGCACCCATTTCCTCATCTCCAACCGCATGGCCTTGGCGGCCGGTGCCACCAATCTCCAGTTCAGCTATGCCCATACCTTCCTGGACAATTCGGTGTCGCCGCCCGCCAACAAGGACACCCTCATCACCTATACTCTCAGCGTCCAACGCAGCCCCCAGGCCGGGCCGCTGCCCGCGATGGTCACCAAGACATGCCGCGACCAGGCCGTCCTTTCCCTCCACTCCGGCGGTCAGAGCCTGTCCACGGTCACCACCAGCCATGCCACCCTGGAGGCCCGCCTCACGCCGACCGCCGGCCAGACCTGCGCCAATTGCGGCGTGCAGGTCTCCCTGACCGGGAGCCAGGACAAGGAGAACCTGAGCCTCGTCCCGGCCGGCGGCGCCTACAGCGTTTCCTTCGGCCGCCAGGAAGGCGCCACGCCCGTTCCCGGCGACGTCATCCTGCAGCACGTGGCCTCCGACAGCATCGTGCTCACCTGGATCAATCCCGAGAACGGCCTGGACGTGGTGCGCAGGAGCTGGCCCTACCAAAGCCAGCCTTCCTCGCTCGCCCTGTTCTCGGGCGGAGTCGAGATCGCGGCGGTCACCGCCGACATGTCCGCCCTGGAGGTCCGCCTGACGAGGCCGGCGGGCGCGCCCTGCGCCGGCTGCAACGTGGAGATCGCCGCCTCCGGAAGCGCGGATCGGGAGACCCGGCCGCTGGCGGCTTCCGGCGCCACCTTCAACGGCACCTTCGTGCGCCTCGAAAGCGCGACCCCGGTTCCCGGGGACGGCGCCTTGCAGCACGTGGGCGCCGACAGCATCGTGATCACCTGGGTCAATCCCGCGAACCCGGCGGACCGGGTGAGCCGCGGCTATCCGTACGTTTCCATCGCGCCGACCCTGGCCCTCTTCTCCGGCGGCAAGGAGCTGGACACGGTGACCTCGGCGCATGAACGGCTGGAGATCCGCCTGACCCTTCCGGGCGGCGAGCCGTGCAAGGGCTGCATCGTGACGGCCACGTTGACGGGCAGCGCCGACCAGGAGCCGGTAACCATGGCGGGAACCGCCTCCCCCTACCTGGGGAGCCTCACCCGTGGGCTGGGCCTCCCCGTGTCCGGAAACGGGAAGCTCGAGCACCTGATCTCCGACAGCCTGGTCTTCACCTACGAGAATCCCCTGAATCCCGCCCAGAGGGTGCGCCGGAGCTATCCCTTCGTGAACTTCGCGGATATCGCCGGCATCGTGCCCCAGAATACCATCGCCCGCGCCCCATATCCGCCGCCCGCCGACGTCGGCCAGTGGATCGTGTCGGACGCGCCGAACCTTGCCGTGCGGGTGCAGCCGGGCAGCGGCCTGTGCTGCCGCGTCCTGTCCACGCCGGCGGATGTCCACAGCCAGGATTCGGTCCGCACAGTCGGCATCGTGATCGAGGCGTCCCGTGAATTCAACCTGGACGTCAAGGTGTTCTCCACCATGGGGGAATTCGTGAACCGGCTGGCCTTCACCGTTCCCCGCGAGGAATTCGCGAAGCTGACCCCCATCAACGGGAAGGAGTCGCGCTACCTCCGCCTGCTCTGGAACGGCCAGGCGCTGAGCGGGTCCCCGGTCGGAACCGGCGCGTACATCCTCAAGACCGCGATTACCCTGCTGCCGATTCCCGGCGTCACCGAATCCACGCCGACGGCCACCAAGCTGCACCGGGTAGGCGTCCTCCGTTAGCGGGCGCCTCCACGAATCAGCCCGCTCCGCCAGCCGGGGCAGGCGCCCCGCCGTGGCGCGGGGCGCGGGGATTTATACCTTTCCCTCCGTGAGCCTGCCCGTCTTCCCCGAAAAGCTTTCCCAGGCCGTGGACCCCGCCCTGTGGGACCTCCTGGGCGAGCGGGAACAGGGGGTGCTGCGCTACGGCGCCGAGTCCCTGCGGCTTTCCTTCCAGCAATTGCGGCAGTCGGCCGAATGGTTCCGGGACGCCGCCATGTGGAAGGAACCGGGCCTCCTGGAAGCCGCCGAAGCCTACCTGAGGGGGCTGGGCATGGACCCGGAGCTGCTCCCGGCAACCGCCAACGGGGGGCGGGCGAACGCGGGACAGGCCAACCCGGGGCAGGCCGGCGACGGCCTCTTCCGCCGGCTGCGCGAGATGCACCAGTCCCTGGCCGGCAAGGCCAAGACCTATCCCGACGAGCCGCCGCGGGAGGCGCTGCCGGCCCATCGCTTCGAGGCCAAGGAGCTGAAGGGGCGCATCTTCCGGCTCTGCCCGGCCGCTTCCGAGAAGGCGGTGTGCTGCAACCTCAAGGTTCTCAACATCGTGGACAATTGCGCCATGGCATGCAGCTATTGCGTGCTGCAGAACCATTACGACGAGGCGGTGGTGGCCGTGCCCACCAACCTCAAGGAAAAGCTGGCCGAGGTGCAGCTCAATCCCGCCAAGCGCTACCGCATCGGCACCGGGGAATACAGCGACTCCCTGCTCTGGGGCAACAAGAACGGCCTGCTGGAGGATCTCTGCGGCTTCGCGCGGGAGCATCCGAACGCCATCGTGGAGCTGAAGACCAAGTCCGCCAACATCGCCTGGCTGCTCGAGAACGAGGTGCCGGCCAACGTCTGCTGCTCCTGGTCCCTGAATCCCCAGACCATCATCTCCCACGAGGAGCACAAGACGGCCTCCCTGGACCGCCGCCTCGCCGCGGCCCGCGCCCTGGCCGACAAGGGCGTCCGGGTCGGCTTCCATCTCCATCCCATGTTCTACTTCGACGGGTACGAGGCGGAATACCGGGAGCTCGCGGAGCGGCTCATGGGCCTGTTCCGGCCCCGGGAGGTGCTGTGGATCTCCCTGGGATGCGTGACTTTGCTCAAGGGCTTCGCCAAGGACTTCCGCCTCAAGTTCAGCCACTCCAAGCTGCTGCAGATGGAGACCGAGATCACGCCGGACGGGAAAATCACCTATGCCTTCCCGGTGCGGGAGAAGCTCTACGCCAACGCCCTCCAAGCCTTGTCCCCCTGGCGCGGCGAGGTGTTCCAATACCTGTGCATGGAGCACAAGCCGATGTGGGATGCGGTGATGGGCTTCGCCTACGGGAGCATGGGCGAATTCGACGACGCGTTCAACGAGTCCGCGTTCGCGAAGCTGGGGAGCTGAGGGCTCCCCGGGGCCTAAGTTCTACTTCGCCCGCCCTTCGGGATCGACTTCGTTCTGCCAGGCCAGGATGCCTCCCGACACGTTGAAGCAATTGTCGTAGCCCTTGGTCTTGAGGTACTCCAGGGCGATGCGGGAACGGCGGCCGCTGCGGCAGTAGAGGTACACCGGGCCTTCCTTGGGGACTTCCTTGAAGCGGTCCTCGAATTCGCCGAGGGGGATGACCGTGGTCGGGGACAGGTTCACGTCCCGGACCTCCTCCTCCTCCCGCACGTCGATGAGGGTGGCGGAGGGGTTCTTTTTCAGGATGTCATCCAACTCCTGGACCGAAACTTCGTCTTTCATGCGATTTCCCTGGGCCGGAAGAGGCCCCGATAAGGTGGGCGTTTTTCAGGAAAATATAGGTTTTA
The DNA here is from genome assembly GCA_966238865.1 of uncultured bacterium. Lineage (GTDB taxonomy): Bacteria > Fibrobacterota > Fibrobacteria > UBA11236 > UBA11236 > CBILQL01. The sequence continues at coordinate 1,062 of CBILQL010000293.1, read as the reverse complement.
AGCGGAAAAACAGGCTCCCGGTCGAATCTCCCGGGGTTTCGAGGCGGTTCCGGCGCATTCAGGGCATTCATTGCCTTTGAAAATCAAGGCCATGAAGCTAAATTGTATTGCCTTAAAAAAACGAAGGATACGCCATGCCGGCAGGACCCAAGGTCAAAATTTCCCGAGCGCTCAACCTGGCCATCACGCCCAAGGCGGCCCGCATCATGGAGCGCCGCTCTTTCACCCCCGGCCAGCACGGCCTGGCCCGCAAGAAGAGCCCGTCCACCTACAAGATCCAGCTCCTCGAGAAGCAGCGTCTGAAGGCCACCTACGACGTCTCCGAGAAGCAGCTCCAGCGCTATTATGAGCTGGCCTCGCATACCCACGGCGCCACCGGCACCGTGCTGCTGGCCTACCTGGAGATGCGCGCCGACGCCGCCATCTACCGCATGGGCTTCTCCCGCACCATCTACGCCGCGCGCCAGTACATCGCCCACGGCCACTTCAGCATCAACGGCAAGCGCATCTTCACCCCCAGCCATCCGCTGAAGGTCGGGGACGTCATTTCCGTGAACGAGAAATCCAAGTCGCACCCCCAGATCGTCGAGGCCCTGACCCATTCCGGCGGCATCCAGGTCCCCGAGTACTACGAGATCAACAAGGTGAAGATGGAAGGCAAGCTGATCGCCAAGCCCCTGCGGGAGCAGATCCCGGTCAAGCTGGTCGAGCAGCACGTGGTGGAATATTACTCGAAGTAGTGAAACGGAAAAACTCTCCAACGCGAAGCACGCTCGGGGTTTTGGGTCCCACCCGATAAGGTGGGAAGGAGAATTTTTCTCGCCGGCTCTCCTCGGTCCCTAGCGGGGCCTCGGAGTTCCCACCTTCCTGGAACCGGTGTGCCAGGAAAGCCAAGATGAAAAAAGAGGCGCTCCCAACGGGGCGCCTTTTTCATTTAAGGGCTCTTCGGATTCCGGTCGCCCGGCCTACTTGCGCTTGGAGACGCCGAAGACCTGGATCTTGTAGCGCTTGATCTTGAAGCCTTCCCGGCGGGCCAAATCGTTCAGGGCCTCCTCGAGCTTC
>CBILQL010000292.1:0-6576 GCA_966238865.1 uncultured bacterium | reverse complement strand
ACAGGGACCAGCCGTAGTACGAGTGGATGGACTCGGAGACGGCAGCGACCATCTTGTTGTAGCCGCGGTAATCGACCTCCCAGCCGCAGAATCCGTATCCCCTGTCGGGATAGTTCCGGAAATGCACGTAGCCGCGCCCGGACAGCGCTCCGCCGCTCCCCGGACGACGGTAATAGGGATCCGGCCCCATGCAGCCGGCCAGGACGAATGCCAGGGCCAGGGGAAGTGCCAGGAAACCCGACCGACGCATCTCAACCTCCAACTTTCGCATTCCCGGTCTGATTGGTGCTCGGAAGCGGCGTGCAGGTTCGCGCGGGAGGGGAGTCCGATTGCCCAATCCACTGCGTCACGGCAGTTTCGCGGCAGATCCCCGGCAGATTTTCGCAAGGTCATTCCGGCCGCGGCCGGGGCCGACATTCTGACAGGGCGCTAAGGAGGGGGCGCTAGAACGCGGCGCGGTAGACGGCCAGCATGTCCTCCCGTCGCACCGGGAGGGCGTTGGTGAGATGGCTGATGTCCTCCATCGCGTCCCGGGACAGGGAGTCGAGGTCCGCTTCCGGCACCTTGTGGTTGCGGAGCCCGAAGGGCACCTGCAGGGCTTGGAAGAAGGCGCGGCAGGATCCGGACAAGGTGTCCCGGCCGAGGCCCGCTTCCCGGAACTCCGCCTGCACCCTTTCGAACTTGGCCCGGGCTTCGGCCCGCGCCGGCGCGGACGCCGGTGAAGCCGGCGCGGAGCCGCCTTCGGCGGCGGCGCGCTCCAGGAAGGCCAGCGCGTCGGGCAGCAGCAGGGCGTTGGCCAGCCCATGATGGGTGTTGTAGCGCGCGGAGAGCGGATGGGCGAGGCTGTGGACCATGCCCAGTCCTTTCTGGAAAGCCGTCGCGCCCATCACGGCGGCCACCTGCATGGCGTTCCGGGCCTTCAGGTCGCGCCCGTCGGCGTAGGCGACGGGCAGGTTGCGGAGGATGAGACGGATGCCTTCCAGGGCGATGCCGTCGGCCAGGGGATGGAACTCCGGGACCAGGAAGGCCTCCAGGCAATGGGTGAAGGCGTCGATGCCGGTGGCCGCCGTGATCGGGGCCGGCAGGCCGGCGGTGAGCCGCGGCTCGAGGACGGCGATGTCGGGCAGGAGCCGGGGATGGAAGAAGAAGGTCTTCCTGGCGCTGCCCCGCAGGATGATGACGCTGGAGCGCCCCACCTCGCTGCCGGTGCCGGCGGTGGTGGGGATGCCGTACAGCGGCGGCAGGGGATTCACGATGAGCGCGTCGCCGCCCTTGGCGGCGTCGTAGCGGGAGAGCGGGCCGGGATGGACGGCCATGAAGCGGATCACCTTGGCGGCGTCCAGCGGGCTGCCGCCCCCGAGGGCCGCCAGGGCGTCGCAGCCCTCCCGGCGGTAGGCCTCCACGCCCTTCTCCACGTCCTCCTCCACGGGGTTGGGATGGACGCCGTCGAACACCGCGACCCCGACTCCGGCCTTCTCCAGGACCGAGGCCACGTCCGCGGCCAGGCCCGCCTTCGCCAGCGTGGCGTCGGTGACGAGCAGGACGCGGCGCGCCTTCCCGCGGAGCCGTTCCGCGAAGGCATCGAGGGAGCCCTCGCCGTTGAGGATGGTGGTGGGATAGTTGAACTGCTGCATGGGACCTCGGGGATTCAAGGAATGATTCAAGGAATCGTGGCTTCGGGAGTTTTAACTTCTTCGCATCTCCTTCAAATGATCTCGAAGTAGCGCCCCAGCTGCCAATCCGTGATCGCCTTCTCATGCTCCCGGCATTCCCATTCGCGCGTGGCCGCGAAGTGGTCGGCGAAGGCCTTGCCGAAGACCTCGGCGGCCTCCCTGGAGGCGCGGAAATTCCGCACGCTGTCGCGCAGGTTGCCGGCCAATTGCAGCTCCTCGGGGAGCGAGTCCTGCACCTCGTAGGCGCTGGCCTTGACGGGCTCGCCCAGGGCCAGCTTGCGCTCGATGCCGAGCAGCCCCGAGGCGATGCAGGCCGCCGCCACCAGGTACGGGTTCCCGTCGGCGGCTCCCAGGCGGAACTCGACACGCTGGGACTTCGCCGCTCCGGGGATCACCCGCAGGGCCGTGGTGCGGTTCTCGACGCCCCAGGTGGACGAGGTGGGGGCCCAGGCCCCCTTCACCAGTCGGGTGTAGCTGTTGATGGTGGGGGCGCTCATCACCAGGAAGGGCTTCAGGTATTTCTGCATGCCGGCCACGTAGCGCTCCATGGTCGGGCTCATGCCGTGCCGGGCCCCGGGGGACGGGTCTGCTCCCCGGGACCGGGAATGGCCGCCTGTCTGCGGGTCCTGGCGGAAGACCGGCTCGCCGGTGGCGAGATCGTACAGGCTCTGGTGCAGGTGGCCGCTCTGCCCCGGGTAGTCGAGGGACCACTTGGCCATGAAGGTGGCCATCTTCCCGCGCTTCTGGAAGAACACCTTGGCGAAGGTCTTGAACAGGGCCGCGTTGTCGGCGGCCTTGAGGGCCTCGTCGGCGGCCAGGGCCGCCTCCCACACCCCGGGCCCGGTCTCGCAATGCAGGCCCTCGATGGGCGTCCCGATGGCGGCGCAGTAGTCCATGAGGGCGTTGAAGAGGTCGGACTGGGCGGAGTTGCGCAGCACCGAGTAGCCGAAATTCCCCGGCGTCAGGGGCGTGAGATCCTTGTAACGCTTTTGACGAACGCTCTGGGGCGTCTCGTCGAAGACGAAGAACTCGTACTCGAAGCCGCATTTCACCCCGAACCCCATGGACGCGGCCCGCTCCAGCACCCGCTGGAGCACGCTGCGCGGGCACAGGTCGTGGAGCTCCCCGCTCCCGGGATCCACGAAGTTGCCCAGGAAGAACGGGATGCCGCCCTCGTCGGGCAGCCGGCGTTCGGTGGAGAGATCGAGCCGGTAGGGCGCGTCCGGGAAGGCGGTGTGCCACCCGGTATAGGATGCGTTGTCGTAGAGCCTGTCCTCCACGTCCCATCCCAGCACGCAATCGCAGAACCCTCCCCCGTCCCTGACCACCGAGGCGAACTTGTCCAGCGACAGGTATTTCCCCCGCATCACCCCGTCCACGTCGGTGATGGCGAGCTTGGCGCGGTGGATGCCCTGCTCCTTCCAGCCGACGATGCGGCGGTTGAGATCCGCGGGCAGATCCTCGGGGGCGGCCCGGGGGACGGTGACGCGGGGAGCGGGGGCGGCCTTGCCGGCCGCAGGCGGGGCCTTGCCGTTGCCGGAGACGGCGGAGGCGCCGGTTCCACGGGGCGCCTTTTTCAGGGACGCAGCCTGTTTACGACCGTTCATCGGGGGGATCCTTTGCAGCTGTAGAGGATAAAAGGAAGGGTGGAAGCGGACTTCGTTTTTTGTTTTTCGTTTTCCGCGGGGGGAGTATTCGGTTTCGCTGTTGCGCCGGAGACAGGCCCTGGAGCGTCAAGGCGCCCATCTCCCCTCCCCGCGAAAAACGAAAAACCAAAAACAAAAAACCTCCCCTGCATCGACTCCACCGAATCCCCCCTCTTCCTCTCCGCCTTCACCCCACCCTGAAGTGTATCGCCTTCCGCCTGGTCATGCCGTAAAACCCGTATTTCGAAAGCGTCGTGCCCCGGCCGCTGTCGCGGACTCCGGTCCAGGGCAGGGCCGGGTCCAGGTAATCGCAGCGGTTCATGAAGACGGTGCCGGTGTCCGCCTCGGCGGCGAAGCGCTCGGCGCGCCCGGGGTCGGAGGTGTAGATGGCCGAGGTGAGGCCGTAGGGGCTGTCGTTCACGAGCCGGACGGCCTCGGCGTCGTCGCGGACCGGCATCACGGGCAGGATGGGCCCGAAGTTCTCCTCCTGGAAGATCGCGCAGGCGTGATCGGTACCGGTGACAAGGGTGGGCTCGAAGAAGGTGCCGCGGCCCACCTGGCGCGGCCGGCCGCCGACGAGGACGCGGGCGCCCCGCGCGCGGGCCTCCTCCACCTGCGCGGCCATGCCTTCGGCCGACTTCGCCGAGGCGAGGGGCCCCAGGGTGGTCCTGTGCTCCAGGGGATTGCCCAGCACGTAGGCGGCCGCGAGCGCCTCGCAGCGCTCGACGAATTCCTGGAACCGGCCATGGTGCACGTAGACGCGCTCGATGCCGCAGCAGCTCTGGCCCGCGTTGTACATGGCCCCGTCCACCAGGCCCTCGGCCGCCTTGGCCAGGTCCGCGTCCTCGGCCACGTAGGCGCCGTCCTTGCCGCCCAGCTCCAGGGCGGCGTCGATGAACCGGTTCCCGGGCCCCTTCCGCTCCGCGACCGCCCGCTGCACGCTGCGGCCGCCCGCCACCGATCCCGTGAAGACCACGTGATCGATGTCGCATTCGCGGATGGCCCGGTCCACGTCCGCATGCCCGGCCACCAGGGCCTGGAGCAGGTCGTCCACCGGGCCGACCTTCCCGAAGGCCCTGGCGAAATGCTCGCCGACGGCCGGAGTGAGGCTGGAATGCTTGAGCAGGACCGCATTGCCGGCGAGCAGGGCCGCGGCCACCCCGTTCACGGCGGTGAGCAGCGGGTAATTCCACGGGGCGATGATGAGCACCACGCCCAGGGGCGCGTGCTCGATGCGGCGGATGAAGCCCTCCTTGGGAGGCAGGACCTCCGGCGACAGCACGCCCTCGGCGGCGTCCAGCATCCATTCGGCGCGCTCGAAGAAGCCCTTGAGCTCGTTCTCGCTCTGCCAGATGGGCTTGCCCATCTGGGCGGTGACGTCCTTGGCGATCGCGGACCGGTTGGCTTCGAAATACTGGAGCCCGGCGCGCAGGTATTCCACCCGCTGGCCCACCTCGATGCGCCGCCAGGCCTCGGCGGCGCGGCGCGCCGCAGCGGCACATTTGCGGATTTCGGCGTATTCCTGTACGGGATACTCGCCCGCGGGCTCGAGGTTGAATGGATTGAGAGGAACCAGCGACTTGAGGGTCTTCACGAAGGGACCTCCCTGGGACGGTGGGCGAACGGATCCCGGCTGCGCGCCCCCGCGCCTGACGCGTTTCCATTATTATAAATCCCGCTTCCGGGGGGATAAAGGACTTTGACAATTCGCGTCAAATATCCCTATCCGTGACAGCTTGAAAACACCACAGGGGCGGGGCGGTTACTATCTTTACCCCTTTCCGATCAACCACTGAGAGGCAGTCCTTGGATAACGCAAAACTGAAGAGAATCGCCGACAATATCCGCATCCTTTCCGCAGCCATGCCCGAGCGGGCCAAGAGCGGCCATCCCGGCGGCCCCATGGGCGGGGCCGATTTCATGGCCCTGTTGTACGCCGAATTCCTGCGCTTCGACCCGAAGGACATGACCTGGGTCAACCGCGACCGTTTCTTCCTGGACGCCGGCCATCTGTCCTCGATGCTCTACTCCACCCTGTCCACCTTCGGCCTGTACAGCATGGACGACCTGAAGAACTTCCGGCAATGGGGCAGCCCCACCCCCGGGCATCCCGAGGTGGAACCCCATCGCGGCGTGGAGAACACCTCCGGCCCCCTGGGCCAGGGCCACGTGATGGGCCTCGGCGCCGCCATCGCGGAGCGCTTCCTGCGCGCCCGCTTCGGCGAATGGAGCGCGCACAAGACCGTCGCCTATATCTCCGACGGCGGCGTGCAGGAGGAGGCATCGCAGGGCATGGGCCGGCTGGCCGGCCACCTGGGCATGGCCAACCTCATCATGTTCTACGACGCCAACGACGTGCAGCTGTCCCACATGACCAAGGACACCATGACCGAGGACACGGCCAAGAAGTACGAGTCGTGGGGCTGGCGCGTGGAGACCGTCGACGGCCATGACTTCGACCAGATGCGCGCCGCCCTGAAGCGCGCCTGGGCCGAGAAGGAGAAGCCCACCTTCATCGTGGGCAAGACCGTGATGGGCAAGGGCGCGGTGAAGGCCGACGGCACCCCCTACGAGGGCTCCCCGAAGCTGCACGGCAATCCCCTCTCCAAGAGCGAGGCCAGCTTCGAGGCCACGGTGAAGTCCCTGGGCGGCGATCCCGCCGAGCCCTTCCGCCTCTTCGCGGACGTGCAGGACGTGATGGAATCGGTGAAAGCCGAGAAGTCCAAGGCCGCCCAGCAGGCCAAGGCCGCCCAGGCCGAGTGGGAGAAGCAGAACCCGGAGCTGGCCGCCAAGTTCCGCCGCTTCCATTCCGGCCAGCTGCCGGCCCTCGACTTCGCCTCCATCGCCCAGAAGCCGAACGAGGCCACCCGCGCCGCCTCCAAGAACGTGCTGGCCTACCTGGCCGAGAAGGTCGACAACATGATCGTCGCCTCCGCCGACCTGGCGGACAGCGATTACACCGAGGGCTTCCTCAAGAAGACGAAGATCTTCACCAAGGACGACTTCTCCGGCGCCTTCCTCCAGGCCGGCGTGGCCGAGCTCACCATGGCCGGCGTGATGACCGGCATGGCCCTGCACGGCGGCGTCATCCCCGCGGGCGGCACCTTCTTCGCCTTCTCCGACTTCCAGAAGCCGGCGGCCCGCCTGGCCGCCATCCAGGCCGCCCACGTCATCTACATCTGGACCCACGACGCCTTCCGCGTCGGCGAGGACGGCCCCACCCACCAGCCCATCGAGCAGGAGACCCAGATCCGCCT
>CBILQL010000291.1:0-6580 GCA_966238865.1 uncultured bacterium | reverse complement strand
GACGCGGACTATTTCAAGTGGACCCAGTGGATCTTCAAGAAGCTCTTCGAGAGCTGGTACGACGCCTCCGCCGACAAGGCCCGCCCCATCGCCGAGCTGCCCGTCCCCGCCGACGTGCAGGGCAAGGGCGAGGCCGCCGTAAACGCCTACCGCGACGGGTACCGCCTGGCCTACATCTCCGAGGTGCCCGTGTGGTGGTGCCAGGAGCTGGGCACCGTGCTGGCCAACGAGGAGGTCATCGACGGGAAGTCCGAGCGCGGGAGTTTCCCCTGCGTGCGCCGGCCCATGCGCCAATGGGTGCTGCGCATCACCGCATACGCCGAGCGCCTGATCCGCGACCTGGAGCCCCTGGACTGGCCCGAATCCATCAAGAGCATGCAGCGCAACTGGATCGGCAAGTCCACCGGCGCCGAGGTGAAATTCCAGGTGGAGGGGAGCGCCGATCCGGTGGTCGTCTTCACCACCCGGCCGGACACCCTGTTCGGGGCCACCTACATGGTGCTGGCCCCTGAGCATCCCCTGGTGGACGCCGTCACCGTGCCGGCCCAGAAGCAGGCCGTGGCCGAGTACCGCAAGGCGGCCAGTTCCAAGTCCGACCTGGAGCGCGGCCTGGAGAAGGAGAAGACCGGCGTCTTCACCGGCGCCCATGCCGTGAACCCGGTGAACGGGAAGAAGATCCCGGTGTGGATCGCCGATTACGTGATGATGGGCTACGGCACCGGGGCCATCATGGCCGTGCCCGCCCATGACGAGCGCGACTATGCCTTCGCCAAGGTGTATGGCCTGCCCATCGTGGAAGTCGTTTCCGGCGGGGACGTGGCCAAGGAGGCCTGGACCGGGGACGGCAAGGCCGTCAACTCGGGCTTCCTGGACGGCCTCGGCACCGACGCGGCCAAGGCCAGGATGATAGCCGACCTGGAATCCAAGGGCCTGGGCAAGGCCCGGGTGCAGTACAAGCTGCGCGATTGGCTGTTCTCCCGGCAGCGGTATTGGGGCGAGCCCTTCCCGCTGGTGCACACCGACAAGGGCGTGGTGGCCCTGCCGGATTCCGAGCTGCCGGTCACCCTGCCGGAGCTGGCGGATTACAAGCCCACCGGCACCTTCGAGCCGCCCCTGGGCAAGGCCAAGGGCTGGGTGGAGTACGACAAGGGCGGCATCAAGGGCCGCCGCGAGCTGAACACCATGCCCCAATGGGCCGGCTCCTCCTGGTACTTCCTGCGTTACATGGATCCGAAGAACGACAGGGAGCCCTTCTCCCGGGAGGCGGAGAAGTACTGGATGCCGGTGGACCTGTACATCGGCGGGGCCGAGCACGCGGTGCTGCACCTCCTGTATTCCCGCTTCTGGCACAAGGTGCTGTTCGACGCCGGGTTCGTGTCCACCCCCGAGCCCTTCCGGAAGCTGGTCAACCAGGGCCTGATCCTGGGCGAGGACGGGGAGAAGATGTCCAAGTCCCGCGGCAACGTGGTGAACCCGGACGACGTGGTGAACAGCCACGGGGCCGACTCCATGCGGCTGTACGAGATGTTCATGGGCCCCCTGGAGCGGCAGAAGCCGTGGCAGATGGCCGGCATCGAAGGCCTGTGGCGCTTCCTGAACAAGGTGTGGCGCGTCACCGTCGGCGACGACCGGGTCGTGGTCAAGGTGGTCGACGATGCGCCTCCGGCTCACCTGGTGAAGAAGATGCACCAGACCATCAAGAAGGTGGGGGAGGACGTCGAGGCCCTGCGCTTCAACACCGCCATCTCGCAGATGATGGTGTTCGCCTCCGACCTCGCCGAGGACCTGGAGAAGAGCGGGCATGCCTACCGCGAGACCAGCGAGGCGCTGGTGAAGCTGCTGTCGCCCTTCGCCCCCCACATCGCCGAGGAGATCTGGGAGACGCTGGGGCATGGGCAGACCCTGGCCTACGAGCCCTGGCCGGCCTACAAGCCCGAACTCACGGTGGAGGACACCGTGAACGTGGTGTTCCAGGTGAACGGCAAGGTGCGCGTCGAGCACGGCGTGGCCAAGGGGACTCCCAAGGAGGCCCTGGAGGCCCTGGCCCGCGGCCACGAGAAGTTCAAGACCTGGCTGGAAGGCCAGGAGGTGATCAAGGTCGTCGCCGTCCCGGACCGCCTGGTCAACTTCGTGGTCAAGCCAAAGGGCTGAGGGGGGGATCCTTCGAAGACCCTGTAAACAGCACTCATCGACAGATACCCTGCATACCACGCCTTTTCCCCGAGGTCCTCATGGTCGCCCCCCGCTATCTCGTCCTCGCCACCGGCAACGCCGGCAAGGTGCGGGAGTTCGAATCCCTGCTGATGCCGGGCGGCTTCTCGCTGCTCACCCCCGGGGATATCGGCTTCTCCGGCGACATCGAGGAGACCGGGAGCACCTTCCGGGACAACGCCCTGATCAAGGCCCGGGCCCTGGCGGCCCATACGCCATACCCGGTGCTGGCCGACGACAGCGGTCTGGAGGTGGACGCCCTGGGAGGCGCCCCCGGAGTGCGATCGGCCCGCTTCGCCGAGCCCGGCGAGACCGGCCCAGGCGTTCCCCAGGACGAGGCCAACCGCCGCAAGCTCATGCGCTCCCTGGGCGAGAACCCGCTCCGGACCGCGCGCTTCCGCTGCGTGCTCTGCTATCTCGTGCCCGGCCGCGAGCCGGCCTTCTTCGACGGGGTGTGCGAGGGGGAAATCGCCCGGGAGGCGCGGGGCGCCCACGGGTTCGGCTACGATCCGCTCTTCATCCCGAAAGGGTTTGCCGAGACCTTCGGCGAGCTGCCCGCCGGGGTCAAGGACCCCATGAGCCATCGCGGCCTGGCGGCCGCGCGCTTCCTGCTCAGCTTCAACGGTTGATGGCGCCGACTTGAGGGGATGCCGCGTGGGCGCCCATTCCCGGCCGGGAAGAGGCTCCCCGGCCGGCGCCGTGAGCCCGCGCTATCGTCCGGGTTTGCGGGTGATGCCCGTACGGGTGTACTGGATCTCCTGCTTGCCGGTCTCGAACTTGAAGATCACCTTCCAGATATAGACGCCCTGGCCGGCATATTGGCCGTTCCTGTCCTTCTGGTTCCATACCAGGTAGCTGACGCGGCCCTTCTTGACCCCGATCAGGCGCTGGTCGTTGTCCATCTCCCCCCGGTACCCGAAGGACTGGGTGAAGGTCTTGAGCGGGTGCCCGAGATTGTCGAAGATGCTGACCTGGGCGACGTACTTGGAGGTAGACACCACCTGGAGCGCGCTGATCCGCTTGTCGACGGGGAAGGGCTGGAGCGGCTTGTCGTTGTGCTCGTTGACGGACGCCATGCCGGGATTCTTCATCGCGTCCTTCGCGACCTTGTCCACGTACTCCACGTCCGGATTGAAGTCCACCGGGGGCACCCAGCGCAGTATCCCGTCGAGGGCGTAGCCGGTGAGGGAGTCTCGGGAGTCCTGCACCGAGACCTGGTAGCCGGTGCTCGTTGGATCCATGCCGGCCACCGGGGGGAAGCCGCGGAAGAGCTGGATCACCCGCCGGCGGTCCGTGCCCTGCAGGGGCTTGCCCACCTTGGACGCCGCGTTCCCGTTCATGTCCTGGACCTTGCCGGGTTCGGCGTTCAGGTACACGCAGTTCTTCACGAGGGGTACCGCCGTGTTGGAGATGTTCACGACCACGATCCAGGTGTTCTGATCCTTGGGGTCCCGGGTCGGCGCGGAGTTGGCGATGATCGGCGTGGCCCCGGCGTAGTTCCCGCATTGCGACGAGAACAGGAGCATGTCCGCTTCCGGCTTCTGGATTTCCTCGGACACCTTGACCCGCAGGGTGTCCAGGTTGAAGCTGGTATTGCCTGCCGAGAGGTTGGCCTCGTCCGCCGGCGTCTTCACCACGGAGACGATGACAGGGCCGATGGAGTCCTCGAGCGGGGGCTTCTGCCCGGCGAACAGGGCGTTCATGGGGAGGCGCGCCTTGGGCTTCTGGTCGGCGGCGATGAACGTGAGGTCCTGGCCGAACGGCGTGGCGGAGTAGTCCGCGACGACGATGGTGGAATCCTGGCTGTAGGACAGCTTGCCTTGGGCCAGGGTCACGGGTACGAAGGGGGAGGCGCCCGCGGCCGTGTCCTCGGAGTTCCACTGGGCCCAGAGGGTCTCGGGCAGGCGCGGGGCCTTCTTCTCGAAACGCACGAAGACGCGATCGCCGCGGCCGTCCCCGTCCACGTCCCTGATCCAGGCCTTGACCGCCGAGAGGAAGGCGGCGACCAGGACGATGGGCTTGCTGACCTCCTGGCCGTTGATGGTGATGGTTCCCGTGGCCGTGACACGGTTGTCCAGCTGCTGGGCGCCGATCTGGCCTTCGACCACGCCGTTGCCGTCGGTGGTGGCGCCTCCGGTCACGAAGCCGATGGGCACGATGACCTCGAAGATCTGGCTATGGACGTCGGTCTCGACGGCCTTGAAGGTCTCGTCGTCGCCCTGGGTGGTGACGAACTTTATCTCGATGGTGTCGCGCACGGTGAGGCTCTTGCCGGTGCCCTCCACGACGACCTTGAAGCTGGAGGCGTCGCTCTCGATCACGGACTGGATCGGCTCCGTCCCGTCCGGGGCGCGCACGTAGGTGATGGTGGGCGGCACGCTGTTGTCCCAGGTCGCGGTGACCTCGGTCTTGGTCTGGTACACCGGATCGATCACCTGGGCGGTGATGATGTCCCGATCGCGGCAGGTGAGGATGTCGTCGGACAGGTTGGCGGTCCCCTCGTTCTTGACGATGACCTGGCTGCGGAACTCGCCGGTGGCGGCGCCGGTCTCGATCACCATCACGGTCACCGGGTCGCCGGTCCCGCTGCAGCGCAGGGTCATGGTCAGGGTGTCGACGGCGGTCGAAAGGCTCTGGTCGTTGACCTTCACGATCAGTCCCGTGGTCGTGCGGGTGATGCTGACCGAGGTGTCCTTGGAGTCCTGCAGGATGATCTTGGTGGCCACGTCGGGGTAGGCCACCAGGATCTGGTCGGATACGGGGCCGGCAGCGGTCCCCGCGGGGGTATGGGAAGTCACGGTAGCCGTCACATTGCCGAGGATGTAGAATTCGGCCGTGTCGTTGTTGAGCGTGATGCGCAGATCCTTTAGAGGGATGGAGCCTTTCCAGATCCCCCTGGAACCCACCCGTTCCGCGGTATCGAGCAGGACCGTGAGGGTCTCGGCGTCGGCGATGGATTTGCCGTTGTTGTTCACGATGGCCAGGGTCACCTTCTTGGAGGCGATGCTCCCGGCCGCCCAGTCGTCCTCGTAGCGCAGGTAGAGGCGCCCGGCGGCGGGATCATAGGGGGTGACGCCCGGAAAGACGTTGAAGGCCGCATCGGTGAATTGCAGGTTGCCGTCGATGTTCGGGGCGATGCCGAATCCGGCGTTGGCCACCGCCGGATTCTCGCTGTCGACGGGATCCTGGTAGGTGCCCGTGATCTGGTCCGACAGGGAAACGCGCAGGCTGCCGTTGCTGCCGTCCGCGGTGACCGGGATGGTGGCCGCCATGTAGCCTGGCCGGGAAGCGATGGGAACCAGGCTGAAGACTCCGGTGTCGCCGGCCGCGGCCCCGCCCACGAGGGGCAGGGTGGTCAGGGTCACAGTCGGGGTCGCGCCCGGGGGCAGCACCTGGTCGCGGACGATGAGGTAGATGACGGTCTCGGTGCCGACGAACTGGTCGGTGGTGTCGGCGCCGGTCGCCGACTTGGAGAAGTAGGCCGTGGCCTGCATGGGGAAGGGCCGCACGAGGACCTTCCTGGTAGCCACGTCGTTGATCGTGTCCAGGGGGTTCTTCCAGACGACGGTGAGGCTGTCGTAGGCGCTGGCGTCGGTGCGTCCGTTGGCGGCGGCGACGGAGATTGCCAGGCCCACGGTCCCCTGGTACACGAAGCGGTCCCCGGAGGCCGTCCGGTCGGTGATGGTCAGGATTTCCCGGTCGCCGGACGTCTGGGTGGTGGCCACGGGGTTGATGGAGCCGAGCCCGGCCTGGGTGGTGGTGACGCGCACCATGTAGGTGGCGTTGCGTTCCGTGAGGTAGCCGCCCACCAGGGGATTGCCGTTGGCGTCCAGGATGTCGAGGGTGGAGGCGTTGAAGAGCTTGGTATAGGTCTCGGTCATGACGTCGCTCTTGATCCATCCCGGCTTGTAGGCGATGGCGCGGATGGTGGTGTTGGCGATGAGGTTGAGGACGGTCCCCGGCGTATAGACGGGGCTGGTGCTGTCCGGGTTGGCGCCGTTCAGCGTGTAATGGATGGTGGCGCCCTCGGTGGCCGTGGAGAGGGTGACGTCCTGGAAGGAGGTGAAGGACCTGCCGGTCGGAGTGGCGACCGGCGTGGCGACCTTGACCGGGCGGTTGAGGAGGATGGTTGTCGTGATCCGGACCGAGCTCTGCACGGTATGCCGCTCGGCGAAGAAGAAGTCGAGGATGTACTCGCCGCCGTTCGCCAGCCCGTGCCGGGCGGCGATGTTGTCCAGGTTGAAGCTCTGGCTCTCCGGCGCGTGCACGCCGCCCAGGTCGATGGCCAGCTTGCCGTTGACGAAGACCCAGACGTCGTCGTCGCCGCGGAAGGAGAAGGTCTGGTTTGTGCCCGCGACGTAGGTGAAGC
>CBILQL010000290.1:0-6585 GCA_966238865.1 uncultured bacterium | reverse complement strand
CTGGAGCCGGGGTGGGTGGACAGCCACTCGGGCGGCGCGCCTTTGCTCTCGGCGCGCGAGAAATACTTGGCGATGCCCATGGGATTGAGGTTCATGCGGGCGAGCATCAAGGTGCCGCCCTTGTCCGCGTCCGTCTCGTCAGCGCGGGAGAAGGAGAGGCCCGCCAGCTGGAAGGCCACCCCGGCCCCCATCTCGGCCACCTGGCCCGCGCCCGAGACCCCGAGCAGCACGCTGAGGGCCAGGCCCAGGGTCTGGTTCTTGGCCAGCTGCTCGCGGAAATGGTGGTTGGTCACGTGGGTGATCTCGTGGCCGATGACGCCCACCAGCTCGCTCTCGTCCTGGAACTTCTTGAGGATGCCGGTATAGATGTACACATAGCCGCCCGGCACCGCGAAGGCGTTCTCCTCGTCCTTGTCGATGAGGGTGAAGGTGAAGTCGTACTTGGGCCGTTCCTTCTCGGGGACGGTCGCGACCGCGCGGCGGCAGAGGTTGACGACGTAGTCCTGGAACTCCGCCTCCGCCTGGTTCTTGGGCGTGAAGACGGGGAATTCCTTGCGGGCGGTGTCGTTGTTCAGGAGCGTCTTGTGGAACTGGGCCCCCAGCCTGGCCTCGTCGGCGTCCGACACCATGGCCTCGCCGGCCCCCTGGAAGAAGCCGGCGCATTGGTACAGCCCCAGGCTCAGGGCGAGGAAGAGGGAGGGAACGAGCGCGGCTCGCGGGCGGAACGGCAGGATACTCATGGCTTCTCCCGGCGGAATCTCAAGAAGAAAATAAGTTTCGCCGGGGTGGGGCGATAGGGCGTCCTGGAGGCGGCTCCCAGGCGGATTCAGGCGATGAGGTGGAGCAGGCCGCCCAGGGAGCCGGTTTCCGCCACGAGGTTGCCGGGGCGGAAGGGATTGTCGCCGTTGTTTATCCCCGCGAAGGGGACCCCGGCGGCCGAGGCCGCATCCTGGTCGAGGACCGCGTCCCCGACGAACAGGCAGCGCGCCGGATCGAGGCCGAACTCGCCGAGCAATCTTCCGAGATGCTCCACCTTGGTGCCGGGCGCTCCGCACACGCGCGTGAAATATCGCCGCAGGGCGTGCTCGTCCACGGTGCGGTCGATGACCTCCTGCGGAGTGCCGGTGACGACGGCCAGGGGCAGGCCGGAAGCCCGCGCCGCAGCCAGGAAATCCGCCGCGCCGTCCTTCAGCGTCATCAGGGCGCGGCTCGCCTCGTCGTGCTCGGTGAAACGCGCCAGGCAGGACCGGTACAATTCTTCTGGCATCTGCCTTCCCGCCAGCGACTCGTACATGATGGGGAGGGTCTTGAAGCGGGACAGCCCCGCCGAAGCCAATTGCAGCTTGCGGACGGCATCCCGGGGGAAGCCGAGGCCTTCGAAGGCGTGGCAATAGGAATCGAGCTTGAGGCCCATGGAATCCATGACGACCCCGTCGAAGTCCAGGAAGACGAAATCGGGCCTGCGCGCCGCCGCGGAACGGGAGGCTATCACTTCAACGCGCGGGTGGCCTGCAGGAACCGCTCCCGGTAATTGGTGGTGGCCGAGTCGGCGGCCACCTTCTTGAGGGTCGCCGAGGCGTTCACCTGGGCGGTCACGTCGCGGACGCGGTTTTCCGAACCCGGATGGGAGGAGATCCATTCCGGGACGCCCTGCGACTGGCTGCGGGCGAAATATTTGGCGATGCCGAGGGGGTTGCGGCCGGCGGCGGCGGTGTAGATGGTGCCGTAATGGTCCGACTCGCTCTCGTTGCTGCGGGAGACCTTGAGGGAGGCGATCTGGAACAGGCTGCCGGCCACCAGCTGCGCCAGCTGCCCCGCGTCGTCGCCCAGCAGGGCGTCGACGAGCACCCCGAAGCTGGCCTGCTTCGCCATGGCGTCGCGGTAATGGTGCCAGGTGACATGGGAGATCTCGTGCCCGAGCACGCCGGCCAGCTCGCTCTCGTCCCTCATCTTCTTGAGGATGCCGGTGTAGATGTACACGTAGCCGCCCGGCACCGCGAAGGCGTTCTCGACGTCCTTGTCGATGAGGGTGAAGGTGAAGGGATAATCGGGCCGCTCCGAGGCCGGCACCTTGGCGAGGATTTCGTTGGCCAGGTTCACCACGTAGGTCCTCAGCTCGATGCGGGCCGGGTCTCCGCGATCGTCGAAGATGGGATATTCCGCCTTGCCCTCGCTGCCGTACCGCAGGGTGGAGTCGAAGGTGTCGCCCAGCTGGCGCTCCTTGGCCTCGGGGATGAACAGCCCCCCGGCGACGCCGAAGAAGTCGCAGGAAGAGACGATGAGCGCCGCGCCGAGGGCGAGGAGCGGGATCAGGATCCGGGTCTTGGACTTGGAATCGGACTTTGACATGGCGATCTCCCGGTTCCGGCGGGCTTCATGCCCCGCCTGTGAACCTTTCCTTGTATAGCTTGTAGAACGAGGCCGCGTGCATCCCGATGGACAGCGGCAGCCAGAAGCAATAGACCCAGTTCTGGGGATAGTCCGTCATGAACAGGAAGATTTCCCGGGAATAGCGGGCGTAGGGCATGTCCGGATTGGACAGGAGCACGCGGTAGCTGGTCACCAGCGCCGAGGTTATCCCGTAGGTGTTCCAGAAAATCAGCAGCGTCCGGTACCAGCCCCGGTCCGGGCGATAGACGAGGAAGAGGAACACGGCGCCGAGGCCCGTGATGACCTCGCTGAAACCGGCCTCCAGGGCGAAGCCCCGCGGCGCGTACCCGCCGAAGATGGCCGCCACGTAGTGGATCCCCATCAGCCGGGTGATCTGCCACAGCAGGATTTCGCGCATGGGGACCTTGCGGAGCAGGCCGCTCAGCTTGCCGCCGAAGAGGAGATCGAGGGCCACGAGGATCCAAGGCGCCTGCCCGAGGGCGGAGAAGACGTACGGGCTCTGCCAGTCCACATAGCCGGCGCGCGCCAGCAGGAAGACGGCGTTGAACCCGATGAACCAGAGGACGAGGAGCCATATCTTGCGCCCGAAATGGGCGGGCAACAGGACGAAGCCGAGGAGGCTGAAGACGAAGAGCACCAGGTCGGGAACGAGCTTGTCCGCCCAATCGATGTCTCCCAACCCCTCCAATGCCTCTCCCTGCGGGCTTCGCGGTCCCGCCGAAGGTGCAAATTTACATTAATCCGGGCATTCGGGACCCCCGCGGGACCGGGGGCGACGGGGGCGTCAGAGCTGGTCCATGCCCAGAAGGACCAGGGAGCAGGCTTCCACGGCTTCCTGGCCGGCCGCTTCCAGGCGTTTTTCCAAGGCCGGGTTTTCGGCCCCGGGGTTGAATACCACCTTGGGGATGCCGGTCGCGAGGATGGCCTCGGACAGGGGTTCGCTGCGGGAGGCGTTCATGTAGATGGAGAGCACGTCCAGGCCCGGGGGCAGGGAGGCCACGTCCTTGTAGACGGATATTCCGTCGATCGAGTCCAGGGTGGGATTCACGGGATAGACCTCATGCCCCTTGGCGAGCAGGCGGCGCATGAGCATATGGCTGTATCGTTCGGGCTTGTCCGAGGCGCCCAGGATGGCGACCTTGCGGCGGGAAGGCTGGGATGGTTCCATGGCTTGAAAGTACAATCTGCGCGGGCCATCGCCCGGCTACATGCCAGGGTTGACGGAAGGGTTCCTGGACGCCGGGTCGGATGCCGGCCGCTCAGGGCTCCAGCATCCTGCCGAGCAGATCCCGCAGGTCCCATGCCTTCCTCCAAACGTGCGGAGCGGACCGCGTCCGCGAGGACCGGGTCAGGGGGTCCCGCGCAGGGTCGAGGCGGCGTATGGAAACGGGCGCTGCGTCGAAGGGCTGCCCATCAATCTCGACCAGGCGCCAATCGAGGCGTTCCGGAAGGTCGCGCTCGAACAATTTTCCCGTCAGGAACCTGGTCCGGCGGACGAGTCCTATCCCTTCGGCATGGATCATGACATCCTCCAGGAAACCCTGGAAGCCTTCCCGGTACTCCAGGACGCGTACCGGACCGCTCCCGAAATCGCGCATGCCCAAGGCCTCCTCGGGGATGATATTCGAGTTGAAGTGCATCAAGAGATCCTCCCGGGGGTCATCGGGACCGGTGGAACCGGTATGGACGACGGGCTGGCCGGATGTGAAGTCCACCCGGATCCTCCCGGTGTCCACCCTGCCCTGTCGGGTTTGGCCGTCGTATGTCCGTTGGAATACGCTATCCTTCCAGGAGATTTCGAATACGGGAGAACCTGCCGGATAGGTCACTCCGATTACCTTCAATTGCCGATAGAGGCTGTCGCGGAGGAGACGGATGGAATCCCGGTGCACCACCTGCCTCAGGCACAGGTAGCGCCAGCTGCGGTCCGGCTTGAGCCCGGCGAAGCCCTGCACCATCGGAATATTCGAATAGGCGACGTAGGGGATGTCGGTGGCCACGGGCCGGCCATTGAAGGCCGTAAGACCGCATGTCGCGCCGAGATAGCCGGGAGTGTAAGCGGTCTGGCCCCATACCTCGAAGTCCCGGGAAAGTTGGATGAGGCCCAGGTCCCGGGCATAGATGGCGCTTTCCCTCAAGTTCTTGACGTGGGGAAATGTGACGGCAACCGCGAAGAGGGAGTCCCCGGATCCGGTCCTGACCGGGACTTCCCCGGAGCGGAAGCGGAGTCGGAAGAAGACCTCCATCCAGGGCGGTATCGGATCGCCTAGGGAATGGACGGACAGGCGGCCGTCCCCGGAGGTCTCGGTCACCTGGAATCGTCCGGTGAGCACCGTATCGGGATGGGCTGCGGTGCCCTGTTCCAACGGCGCCACGGTTTTCCGTTGGTATAGCGAATCCCGGTAGGAAAGGACATACCGGGAAGCGCCACCGACGCCGTCGTCGCGGGATTCGACGCGCAGGGCCAGGTGCCTGGTCCGGCTCACCTTCGGGTTCCATGAGAATCCCCCGCCGCCCTCTTTGCAGGTATAATCCCAGGTGTTCCCTACGACCAGGGGCGCGAAATCACCGGCCGCGCGCGCGCCTGGAACCAGGAGGATCGCGCCCAGCGCCAAAACCCTGGCCACCGGCGAGCAGTTCCGTCCAATCGCTCTTTCCATCCACCGCCCCTTTGCGAAGGCAATCCGCCCTGGAAATGCGGGATCAGGGCGGTTGGAAAGCTAGTATCTAGGCGCCCCGGGGACAATGATCACTTACCCGCCCCGCCCCCGCATGCCACCCAGGTATCCGAAGACGCTGCCGCAGGCCCCTCCCATCAGATGGGCGAATTGGGACACGTCGTCGCTGGCGAAGGCCTGGACCACCTCCTTGGACAGGAAGAGGACGACCACCAGCACGAAGGTCAAGGGCAGTTCGCCCTCCTTGTGATTGGTGAAGGAGGCCAGGAGGATCATCATGAAGGCGAGGCCGCTGGCCCCGAGCAGCCCGGTGGAGAAGAGAGCCGCATTCAGGACGCCGGTGACGAGGGCGGTCACCGCCAGCATGCGGGCCATCCGGCCCGATCCGTACTTCTCCTCCAGGATGGGACCGATCAGCAGGATGATGGAGAAGTTGGCCGCCAGGTGGGTCCAGTCGCGGTGGCCCATGGCATGGGACACGAGGCGCAGGTAGGCCAGCGGGTCGGCGAAGTCGAAGCCGGGATAGACCACGAACAGGGCCGGCATCAGGCGCCCGCCGGACAGGCCGTCCAGGGCCATGGCCGCGCAGGCGGCCAGGGCGAAGGTGAGGATGACCGGGGAGTTGTAGGTCGGCCGCAAAGGGAGCTTGAAGCCCTTGCCCATCTACTCCCGGCCGTGGATGAGCTGGTAGGAGAGGATGCCGTGGGCGACGGCGACGTTCAGGGATTCCACCTTGCTCTTGAGGGGGATCTTCACCACCGCGTCGGCCATGTCCTGGTAGCTGGCCCCGGTGCCGGCGCCTTCGTTGCCGACGATGAGGGCCACCTTCTTGCGCAGCTTGGCCTGCTCCAGGGTCTGCTTGGCATGGGAGGAGGTGGCCACCACCGAGAACCCCTTCTGCCGGAGGAAGTTCAGCTTGCTCCCCAGCTCCTCGCCGGTCTCGAAAGGCATGCCCAGCAGGGCCCCCACCGAGGACCGCACCACCTTGGGATTGTAGGGATCGCAGCTGCCCTTGCCCAGGATCATGGCATCCATGCCCAGGGCCGCCGAGGTGCGGAAGATGGCCCCCACGTTGCCCGGATCCTGCACCGCGTCCAGCACGGTCACGTAGCGGGCCAGGTTCCAGTCCGGCCTCAGGGTGGCGAAATTGCACACCGCCACGATGCCCTGCGGCGTCTCGGTGTCGGTCAGGGCCTTGATGTCCCACTCGTCCACGGGCACCACGGAGACCCGGTGCTTCTTGAGCTGCGCCAGCAGCTCCTTGTCCTTGAACTCCGGCGTCGCGAAGGCCATGTGCAGGATGGCCGGCGAAGCGGCCAGGGCGTCGGAGATGTTCTTGATGCCTTCCAGGAGGAAGCGGCTCTCCTTCCACCGGCCCTTGTCGAGCTTGAGGGACAGCCAGGGCTTCACCTCCGCCGACAGCGGCTTGAAGGCGGCGCCTTCCGGGCCGCCCACCGGCGCCGGCCTGGGGGCGTAGCGCCGGGGCGCGCCGCCATCCCGGGGAGCCCCGCCGCGG
>CBILQL010000289.1:0-6630 GCA_966238865.1 uncultured bacterium | reverse complement strand
ACCACCCGCGCCCAGTACCGCCTCATCCGCCTGCTGATCGGCTCCCACCACAACCTGGTCGTCGTCGGCGACGACGACCAGAGCCTCTACGGCTGGCGCGGGGCCGACATCACCAACATCCTGTCCTTCCAGAAGGACTTCCCCGAGGCGCGCGTCACCCGCCTGGAGCAGAACTACCGCTCCACCGCCAACATCCTGGCGGTGGCCAATTCGGTCATCCGCAACAACAAGCAGCGGATGGAGAAGCGCATGTGGACCTCCAACGGGCCGGGGGAGAAGATCGGCCTGGCCGAGATGGAGGACGAGATCCAGGAGGCGGCGTGGGTGGCGCGGCGCATCCGCGAGGAGCTGGCCGGAGGGCCGGGCTCCGGCGGCCTCGCGGGGACGGAAAGCGGCCCCTCGGGGACGAAGGGCTTCCGCGCCGGCGACATCGCCGTCTTCTACCGCACCAATTCCCAGAGCCGAGTAATCGAAGACGAATTGCGGCGCCAGCGCGTCCCCTACCTGATCGTGGGCGGCATCCGCTTCTACGAGCGCAAGGAGGTGAAGGATCTCCTCGCCTACCTGCGCGTCCTCTCCAACCCGCGCGACGAGGTGGCCCTGGCCCGCATCGTCAACGTGCCCAAGCGCGGCATCGGCGAGAAGAGCGTCCAGCAGGTCCAACTGTTCGCCTTCGAGCGCGGCCTCCCTCTGCTCGAGGCCCTTTCCCGGGCCGGCGAGGCCGGGGTCAACTCCGGCACCGCCAAGCGCATGGCCGAGTTCGTCAATCAGCTCGGGGCCTTGCGGAGCCTGGTCCTCTCCGGCGAGCCGCTGCCTTCGCTCATCGCCGAGGTCATCACCCGCACCGGCTACAAGTCCCATCTCGAGGAGGAGGCCACCGACGAGAGCATCGACCGTCTCGCCAACATCGAGGAACTGGTCTCCGCGGCCCAGGACTTCCTGCGCCGCCGGGCCGACGGGGAAGTGGGATTGCCCGAAGGCGGGGAAGGGGAATGGGCGCCTGCGTCCTACCCAGGGCCGGTTGCCGGCGCTTCCGAGGCGTCCCAGCCGGACCTCCTCGCCGGGCTGCTGCCGCCCGACGCCCCGCTCACGGACGATGCCGCGCCGCTTCCCTCCGGACCGGAGCGGGGCGGCTCGCCTCAGGGCGGAGGCGCGACCCCCGAATCCGACAGCTCCCGCGACCTCGATCTCTTCCTCCAGGAAATCTCCCTGGTCTCCGACGCCGACACCCTCAAGGAGAGCAAGGAGGCGGTGGTGCTCATGACCGTGCACAGCGCCAAGGGACTGGAATTCCCGCGGGTGTTCGTCACCGGCCTGGAGGACGGCCTGTTCCCCATGCTGCGGGCCGACGACGACGGGGACATCGAGGAGGAGCGGCGCCTGTTCTACGTCGCCGTGACCCGGGCCCGGCAGGTCCTGAGCCTCACCTATGCCCGCCGCCGCCGCCGCTACGGCATGTATCAGGAGGCGATGGGTTCGCGCTTCTTCCGCGAAATCGACCGGGCCTACGTGGACGTCGCCCGGCCCGCGCCCGCCCCGCGGCCCTTCGGCGCGGGCGGAGGCCGCGGCTACGGCGGCTACGGTGGCGGAAGCGGCTATGGCGGCGGCTACGGCGGCCGCGGCGGCTACGGGAGCTCCGGCGGCGACGCCTCCGGCTTCGTGGCGGACGCCTCGCCCAGCTACGAGGATTTCAGCCAGGAGGAAGGCCCCAGCTTCCGCAAGGGCCAGAAGGTGAAGCACGACAAGTTCGGGGTGGGCACGGTGATGGGCGCCTCGGGCCACGGCGAGGAGGTGCGCGTCGAGGTCGTCTTCGGCGACAACATCCGCCGCACCCTCATGGCCAAGTTCGCCAAGCTCCAGCCGTTGGATTGACGGCCTGCAGGCCGCTGGGAGGCCAACTTTACTAGATTTCCCCCTTTGGGCCCGGAAACGGGCCCGCCGGAGGATTTCCCATGCAGGTGGATCGCGAAAAAGTGCTCAGGATGGCCAAGCTCTCCCGGCTGGAAATCACCGAGGCGGAGCTGGAGAAGATGGCCGGCTCCCTGAGCCAGCTGGTCGCCTACATGGATCAGCTCAAGGGCCTCGACCTCAAGGACGTGGAGCCCATGCTGGCGGTGGACACCTCCGCCCGCCCCCTGCGCCCCGACGAGCCGGTTCCCGGCCTGGACAAGGGGGTCGTTTTCCGCAACGCCCCGGAGGTCAACCTGGACCATTTCTCCATTCCCAAGGTCATCGGGTGATGTGCCATGCCTTCCCAGGCCGTAGCTTGCGTGGTACCCGCCCGGCTGGATTCCAGCCGCTTCCCCGGTAAGCTCCTCCGCCCCCTGGCGGGCGAGCCCGTGATCGTCCATACCCTGCGCCGCGCCCGCGAGGCCGACTGCTTCGACAGCATCCTCTGCCTCACGGACTCGCCGGAAATCGCCGCCGCGGCCCGGGCCGCAGGCTTCGACGCCCTGCTGGCAGGCGGGGCCCGCAACGGGACCGAGCGCATCGCCCGCAGCCTCGACGCCATCGGCGCGGAGCTGGTGGTGGATCTGCAGGGGGACGAGCCGGTGTTCCCGCCCGAGGGGCTGCGCATGCTGGCGCGGGCCCTGCGCGGGAATCCCGCCTGGGTGCACGTCCCCGTGCATGCCGGCGAGGTGCCCGCGGGCGCGCTACGGGACGCGAACCGGGTGAAGGCCGGATTGGACGCGGACGGGTTCGTCGCCGACTTCTATCGCGACCGCCCGAGGCGGCCCGTGGCCGCGTCCCGGCTGCAGATGGGCGCCTATGCCTACCCGGCGGAATTCCTGCGGAAATACGCGGGCCTGCCGCCCTCGGAGCGGGAAATCGCGGAGAGCCATGAGCTGCTGCGGGATCTGGACTTGTATCCGTTGCGCGCCCAGGAATGCGCGCTGCCCAGCCAAGCCGTTGATGTCCCCGGAGATATGGAGGCGGCGCTGGCTCTTTTGAACGAGGCGGAGGAAACGGGCCGGTTCACCGCCGCCCGCGGCCCGTCCCGGAGCCGCGCCGGCTCGTCCGCGAGCCGCCCCGGCCCACAAATGACTATAATAGACCCATCCCACAGGAGCGAAGTGCCACGTGTCCAAGCCTAGGAAAACCGGTTGCAAATATATCGTCGTGACGGGAGGGGTCCTCTCGGGTCTCGGCAAGGGAATCGCGGCCGCGTCCATCGGCAACCTGCTCTCGGGCCGCCTCAAGGTCATCCCCGTCAAGTGCGACGGCTACCTCAACACCGATCCGGGCACCATGAACCCCATCGAGCACGGCGAGGTGTTCGTGCAGGACGACGGCGGCGAGGTCGACATGGACTTCGGCCATTACGAGCGGTTCATGAACATCGAGACCAAGTTCAACTGGAACCTCACCATGGGCAAGGTCTTCAAGCAGATCCTGGACAAGGAGCGCCGCGGCGACTACCTGGGCAAGACCGTGCAGTTCATCCCCCACGTCACCGACGCCATCAAGGGCTGGTTCCACGAGATCGCCCGCAACGAGGCCGCCGACGTGCTCCTCATCGAGGTGGGCGGCACCGTCGGCGATCTGGAGAACCAGTTCTACCTGGAGGCCATCCGCCAGCTTAAGCGCGACGTGGGCGAGGACAACCTCATCTACATCCACCTGACCTACGTGCCGGTGCCCGAGGGCGTGCACGAGCAGAAGTCCAAGCCCACCCAGATGTCGGTGCGGCTCCTCAACGAGAAGGGCATCGAGCCCGACGTCGTCATCGGCCGCTGTCCCGAGCTCCTGAGCCCCTCCATCAAGGAGAAGATCGCCTCCTATTGCAACATCCCCTCGACCCAGGTGATCTCCGGCCCCGACGTGAAGAGCGTGTACGAGATCCCCCTCATCTACGAGAAGGAGGGGCTGCCGGAAATCCTGAATTCCGCCCTGGGGCTGTACTCCCCGCCCGACCTGCGGCAATGGGAGACCTGGGTCAACAACATCAACAACAACCGGGTCAATCCCCGCAAGACCGTCACCATCGCCCTGTGCGGCAAGTACACCACCCTGGAGGACAGCTACGCCTCCGTGGTCGAGGCCCTGACCCATTGCGGCGCCCACCTCAACGTCAAGGTGGACATCCGCTGGGTGGACACCCACAAGCTGGAGCAGGGGACGTCGGTGGAGGAGATCCTGCGCGGCGTGGACGGCATCATCGTCCCCGGCGGCTTCGGCCGGCGCGGCATCGAGGGCAAGATCCAGGTGATCAAGCACGCCCGGGAGAAGGACATCCCCTACCTGGGCATCTGCTACGGCATGCAGCTCGCCGTCATCGAATACGCCCGCAACGTCTGCGGCCTCGCGGGTGCCAACACCAGCGAGGTGGCCGAGGAGGGGGTCAAGGTCGACCATCCCGTCATCGACATCCTGCCGGGCCAGCGCAACCTCTCCCAGAAGGGCGGGACCATGCGGCTGGGCGGCCACGACGTCGAGATCAAGCCCGGCACCCAGGCCCACCGGATCTTCGGGAACAAGGGCATGGTGCGCCAGCGCTTCCGCCACCGCTACGAGGTGAACCCGGCCTACATCGAACGCCTCGAGGAGAAGGGGCTGGTGTTCTCGGGCAAGCATCCCCAGGAGAACATCATGCAGGTCCTGGAGCTGCCCGGGAAGAAATTCTTCATGGGCTGCCAGTTCCATCCCGAGCTCACCAGCAACCTGCGCAATCCCTCGCCCCTGTTCTACCACCTGGTGAAGGCGGCCCTGTCCGAATGAACCGCGCGCCCTAGGCTGTCGCGGACCGGGCCCGGGCTGGTCCGACGGGCCGCCATGGGGTAGAATGGATGGGACCCAGGGAAGGGAGCGACGCTTGGCCAGGCTGGTCATCTGCGACGACGAAGCCCACATCGCCGACATCCTGGCCCGCTTCTTCCGCGAGAAGGGGCATGAGGTGTTTCCGGCGGTGCGCGCCGAGGAGGCCCTGGAGAAGGTCCTGGAGGGCGGCAGCGACCTGGTCATCACCGACATCTCCATGAAGGGCCTGTCCGGCCTCGACCTGCTCAAACGGGTCAAGGACGCCGGCATCGACATCCCCGTCATCATCACCACCGGCAACCCCTCCCACAACACCGCCGTGCAGGCCCTGCGCGAGGGCGCCTCCGATTACGTCGTCAAGCCCTTCCACCTCGAGGAGATCCTGGAGCGCGCCGAGCGGGCGCTTACGGGCAAGCGCATCCGCGAGGAGCACGTCCTCTATTCCAAGCTGGTGTCCCTGCATTCCATCTCCAAGTCCCTGTCCGAGGCCGGCGATCTGGACGCCTTGTCCGCCAAGGTGGTGCAGCTGGGGGCGCGCCTCACCCGGAGCGAGGCGGGCTGGTACTGCGCCGCGACGGCCCGGGCCGGATCCCTCGGCTCCGCCGGCGCCGTGATGCCTCCGGCGGGGAGCCTGGAGCTGCACGCCTACCTGCTGCGCGTCGCCAAGGCCACGCTCGACCGGGGCGACGTGCTGGTCACCGACACCGCCGGCGGCCTGTCCGGAGATCCCGCCTGGCTCCTGTCCCTGCCCGTGGAGGTGGGGTCGGGAATCCACGGCGTGCTCATCTTCCGCCGCGGCCAGGGGGCCGGCCGCTACGATGCCGTGGACCTGGAGGTCTTCAGCCAGCTGGGCGCCACCTTCGCTCTCTGCATCCGCGCCCTGGGGCTGTTCCCCCGGCCCGAGGCGCCGCGGCTTTCCGGCGAGGCCGCCGACGCGAAGGCCCTCGCCTCCTGGGCCCGCCTGGTGGGCCGCCTGGTGGACGAGCATTGCCTGGGATACCAGGGCAAGGTCGAGCGGGTGGATTCCCTGGGCCGCGCCCTGCTGAAGGAGCTGCGCTGGCCCGAGGAGTCCGCCCGGGACTGGGACGTGGTCTGCCGCCTGTACGACATGGCCAAGCTGCGCGTTCCCCAGCGGCTCCTGGAGAAGCGCAAGCCCCTGACCGAGAAGGAGCGGGAGTTCATCGCGGCCCAGTCCGCCTGGGCCTGCGAATGCCTGTCCAGCGTCCCCGGCCTCGAGTCCGCGGCCCGCGTGGCCGAGGATTTCCAGGAGCGCTTCGACGGCGGCGGCGGCCCGCGCGGCGCCAAGGGCCAGGCCATCGCGCCGTTGGCCCGCCTGCTGCGGGTGGCAGACTCCTTCGTGGCCCTCCTCTCCGATCGCCCCTACCGGCCGGCCTTCCCCGAAGCGGAGGCCATCGAACTCATCCGCGCCGAATCCGGCCGGCGCTTCGATCCTGAAATCGTCCTGGCCCTCTCCAGGGTGCGCGGGCTCTGAGGGCCCCCGGCGCCTCCGTGTGACGGCGGGCACCGCGCGCCTCCCGCGCGGGGAGTATCTTCCCCGTCATGCTCACCGGAGCGGAAAGGAATTCCCTCGCCCTCACCCTGGGCTTCCTGCTCCTGGGCTCGGGGCTCAAGCTGTGGACGCGTGCTACGGTGGAGCTCGGCCCGTTCCCGACGCTGCGGGCCGAAGCGTCCAAGTCCGATGCGCCCCCAGATCCGTCGGCACCGGCCGCCGTTCCGGCTTCCGCCGAGGCGAATCCGGAAACCCGGACTGACGGGTCGCCCGTCGCCGCCCTTCTGGCTCCGGAGCCGGGCGCCGGCGCGGTCCCGGAAGATTCCGCGGGCGCGATCGGCGGGCCCGATGCGGCCGCGCCT
>CBILQL010000288.1:0-6631 GCA_966238865.1 uncultured bacterium | reverse complement strand
TGGCCAAGCGGCGCGCACCACGGCCCGCCGGCGGCCAGGCCGGCTTCGTCAACGCCGTGCTCAAGCGCCGGGCCGCCGACGGCCCGCGGCGCGCGCCGGGCAAGGGCGCCAAGGCGCTGGCCGTGAACTACAGCCATCCGGAATGGCTGGTGGCGCGGTGGATGAAGCGCCTGGGGGAAACGGGCGCCGAGGCCGCCCTGGAGCGCGACAACCAGGAGGCGCCCCTGTGGATCCGCGTCAATCCCCGGCGGGCCTCGCCGGCGCAGGCTCGCGAGGCGCTGGCCGCCCTGGGCGTGGCTGCCGAGCCCGACAGCCACGCGGAGACCTACCTGCGCCTGGCCGAAGGCGGAGGCGCGGGGGGCAAGGCGCTCAGGTCCGATCTGTTCGCCTCCGGGGCCATCGCCTTCCAGGATCCGGCGGCCTGGCTGGTGGCCGAGCTCGCCGACTGGCGGCCGGGGCAGTCCCTGCTCGACCTGTGCGCGGCGCCGGGCGGCAAGGCCGCCGCCTTGGTGGAGCGCGCCCTGCGCCTGGGCGCGGACCCGGAGGGCCGCCTCCCCGTCGTCTGCAACGATCTGTCCTTCCGCCGCCTGCGGCGCATCCGCGACGCGCGC
Source organism: uncultured bacterium (assembly GCA_966238865.1). Classification (GTDB taxonomy): domain Bacteria; phylum Fibrobacterota; class Fibrobacteria; order UBA11236; family UBA11236; genus CBILQL01. The sequence continues at coordinate 6,020 of CBILQL010000288.1, read as the reverse complement.
GAGCGCCTGGGGCACCGGGGCCTGCTGCCCCTGGTCATGGATCCGGCGCGGAGCGCGCTCAGGCGCCGCTTCGACGTGGTGGTCGTGGACGCGCCGTGCAGCAACCTGGGGGTGATCCGGCGCCGCCCGGAGGCGCGCTGGAGCCACGGCCCCGCCGACCTGGGGCGCCTGGCCGCGATGCAGGGGGCGCTCCTCGACCAGGCGGCCGCCCTCGCCGCGCCGGGCGGCCGCGTGATCTACGCGACGTGCAGCCCCGAGCCGGAGGAGAGCAGCCAGGTGGCGGAGGCCTTCCTGAAGCGGCATCCGGGCTGGGCGCTCGAGGACGCGTCCGCCTGGCTGCCCCGCTGGGCGGTGACCTCCGGCTACCTCTGGCTGCATCCGGGCGAGACGGAATACGACGGCTTCTTCGGGGCGCGCCTCGTGCGCAAGGAGGCGCGGTGAAACGCGCGGGAAGAGGCATGGAAACGATCGCGGCGGTCGTGCTGCTGGCGGGCGCCCTGCACGCGGACGGCGCGGCGGACGAGGACGGAGGCGGGCCGCCGATGGAGGCGGACACCGCGGATGTCGCGGATGTAGCGGACACGGGGAACGCCGGTGATACCCCGGAGGCCTGGCCGTCCCCGCCGCCCGCCGGCAGGAAGCCAGGGAGCGGGGCGCGGCTCTTCGAGACCTGGGAGGCTGCCCTCGAGGGAGGGCTGCTGACGCCCGTCGGCGACCTGGCCGATTTTCTCGAGCCCGCGCCCCTGCTCGGCCTGCGGGCTACGACCTCCTATTACCGCGCCTGGCGCGCCGCCGCCTCCCTGTCCGGCGCCTTGCTGGACGGCCCCGGCAGTCCCGTCCCGGTCGCATGGATCGCCGGGGCGGCGGGCCTCGAATGGCGGTCCCCCCGTCCCTGGATCCCGGCCCCGGGGGCAGCCCTCTCCCTCTACTATGTCCGCGCGACGGAATCGGCCGGGCCCGACGAGGGATACTTCTTCCTCGAGGACGGGGAAAGCGAGTTCGGATTCCAGGCCGGCCTGCGCTGGCATCTGCCCTTGTCCCGGCAACTGGGGCTCGAAGCCGGGATCCGCTGGGACGTGATGTTCACCCGTCCATCTTCGAGCCATGCCGCCTCGGCGGCCGTGGGGGCGGCATGGATCCGGTGACGCGCGCCCTTTTGCGGACCCTGGCGGCCGCGTTGGCCTTGGGGCCGGCCATCGGGCCGGCGCCGGCCGCGGGCGCCACCGCCGCCGGTCCCGCGCCCGCCTGGGAAAGCCCGCCCGTCATCCCGGCGGAATCGGATCTGTTCCTGGATCGCATGGCCGATCCCGGGTACCATTTCCTCCTCGACGGCCAGCATGCGCTGATGGCCGGCCGGGATTTCCACCAGGTCTTCGGGGAGGCGAACCATTTCCTGTGGCCGGCGCATCCCTGGCTTCGCCTCCTGCCGGACCGCCGCTGGTTCGGGGATTCGACCGCCTGGACCTTCCGGGCCCAGGTCGGCAACGAAGTGGGCGATCCCCTGCTCCGGGAGCTGGACGGGGAAGACGCGGAGGGCAACCGTACGCCCTATACCGCGGGGAGCCTCACCTTCTCCCCCACCGGGGAATGGAGCCTCAACGCCGGCCTCGATCAGAACGATCATTTCTCCCAGCGTACCTTCCCGGCGCGCATGTCCATCGTCGGGAAGCAGCGCCGGGACGACCTCGCCTGGATCGGCGGCAACCTGCCGCCCAAGAGCGCGGCGCAGTTCGGCGCCGCCATGCACCGCCACGGCGGCATGATTGCGGCCCAGTTCAACCGGGGCTGGTGGTGGACCAATTCCCCGGTGTCCGGCATGCCGTACGCATGGGAAGGTTTCAACGCCGAGTTCCACACCCGGGCCGGCGACGATTTCGATCTCACCCTGGCGGATCAGAGCTGGGAAAGCCCCGCGCCCGAATCCTTCCAGGCCTCCCGCTGGCGCCGCACCGAGATCACCCTGGGATTCGCCGGGGGCGGGCCGGGCGGATGGCGCTGGCGGCTGGAGGTGGGCGGGCAGCGCCGCAGCCTCTGGTCCGATTCCGCCTTCCGCCGCTTCGAGGAGAACACCTATCCCTGGCGCTTCCGCTACCGCCAGCGCTGGTCCCCGGAGGCGGCGTCGTTCTTCCGCCTGGAGAACCAGGGGAACCTGGGCGCGCGCGAGCGCCTGTTCTCGTTCCAGCACGCGAGCGAGCTGCGGGAGACCTTCGGGCCCAGCCAGCTCTCCCAGACGCTCCGCGTATACTACCGCAACCCCTTCGGCTCCTATATCGAGCCCACCGAGATCCTGAACGCGGACACCTCCTGGACGGCGGTGCTGGACCCGGCATCCCACGCCCGCGGCTTCTCCGGCGGCGGCGAGTACCGCTTCAAGAAGTCCTTCCTCCTGGCCTCGGTCTCGGGCTACTACGCCATGGAATGGGGGCTCCCGGTCTTCCGCGGGGCCGTGGTCGACAGCCTGGACGGCCTGCTCATCCGCAGCGGCGTCCTGCGCGGCGTCGACGAGCCCGTGGCCGGCTACGGGGGCAAGGCGCAGCTCGGCGGGCCGCTGTGGCCGACGGCCAGCTGGCGGCTGCAGGGCGGGATCCGGGGAGCCCATGGCGAAACCGCGGACTCGCTGGAGATCCGGCCCAGCCCCTGGTGGCTCGGGGCCGGGCTGGCCTTCGAATTCCCCAGCGACCTGCGCGTGGACGGCATCCTGCACTGGGTGGGCCCCAAGGAGGTGCGGGGCTGGGGACCGGACTTCGAGGTCCCGTCCCACCTGGAGGGAAACGTGGCCCTGGTGCAATCCCTGTTCGACGGGCGCATGGACCTCTGGGTGTCCCTGCTCAACGCCTTCGGCGAGGACGTGCTGGAGCATCCCAACGGGAATCCGCTGGTGTTCCGCATCCTGGTGGGGGCGAAGGGGAGCTTCTGAGGGCGGAGACCGGATTGAAATCCGCATTTTCCGAACCATGACGCCCTACCAGCGTTGGGAACAAGCCATGAATCTTCGGCAAATAGCCTGGTCGCTTACCGCGGCTGGAATGAAGATGCGCCACCCCCGATGGACGGAAGCGGAAATCGAAGAGGCGGTGAGAATCCATTTTGCCAATGCAACCACTTGAGATAATCCCGCTTTTCACAAATCCGCTGGAAAAAGAGGGTTTCCCTTACATGGTCACCGGATCGGTCGACTTCTATCCCGAGCGCGATTGGCTGGAAGGATGGGGAATGGAGCGGCGCACGCGATGAAGAACGGAGCTTGGAAACCGGTTGGCGCCGGGTCAATTGGCGCTAGGACCCCGCGGCCTTCCGGATCTCTATCATCGTCAGGAACATCGGTTTCGGGGCCGGCCTGGCGTCCGAAGCTCCTTCCAGCGCCTCCAAGGTAGTGAAGCCGAAGGTTGCATAGAAATCCTCCATCCCGGGCTTGGCATCGACCAGGACGCCGGCGCAGCCGAAGTCCTCCTTCATCTTCGTGGACAGGATCAGCACGTAGCGCAGGAGTTTCTTCCCCAATCCCTGCCCCCGGGCCCCGGCATCCACCGCCAGGCGGGCCAGCCGCAGCACCGGGATGGGATAGCGGGGCAGCTTCTTGCGATCCGAAATCGGCCAATCCTCGATCTCGACGTGGCCGGGAGATACCGTGGCATAGCCCGCGATCCGGCCGGCTTCGACGGCCACATAGGTGACGCCAAGATGCAGGCGGAACTGGTTCTGGCCGGCGAACTGGTGGAAAAACCGATCCAGATCCGGTTGTCCGGATCGGAACGACGAGCGGTCGTCTTCCGGCCGGAGCCGCCTAATCTCCATCGCGGAAAAGCTCGCGAAGCGCCTGGCTGGGTTCCGCCCGGGCCATACGGGAAAGAATTTCCCGGCCCGACTTGGCGCTCACGACGATCCGGGGATGGACTATGACGTCCGCCGGAAGCTCCTGGAGTGCGAGCAGGTGGTGCCGGATGGCATCTTCGACCAACCGCCCTTTCTTGACGCCGCTGGCGCGGGTATGCCTCTCGAGCAGTTCCTTGGTGGCAGAGGAGACTGCCGCCGAGATTTGGATTTCTTTTTCCATATCATAAAGGTAGCTACATTTTTGTAGAAAAATCCAGGAATAATTTGAGAACAGGCCTTTTTCCCGCCGCTTCCGCCGCCCTACCCTTCAAATCCTTCCATTTCCACATCTTCGCTCCTCTCCTGGCGCTCTTCCTTGGGATGTGCCGACCGCGTACCGCAACCCCATCCTATCAGTTTTCATCTTGCGTTGCGGATTCCGAAAACGGGCTCCCAAGGTTGGGGCCGCGGGCGGGGCCTTCCGAAAACGCTTCAGGATGACGGGGTGATAGGAGGGGAGCGGGTCAGTTCGCCGAGGCCAGCAGCGCGCCCGGGAGGACCGGGAATCCGCCGGGGGCCCGGTGCCCGCGGGCCGGATGCCCGGCGAGGAAAACCTCCGGGGACCAGGCGGTGCGGGCCAGGTATTCGCCCGGGGTCTCCCGGGCGGGCTCCGGGGAGCCGCCTGCGGGCCGGCGGAGGCGCGCCAGCGGCGCCGTCCACTCCGCGGGATCGGGGATTTCCGGGGGCGCCAGGGCCCGGGCCGCGACGAATCCGTAACAACCGGTTTTCCCATCCCCGGTCAGGCTCTCCACCAGCGACCAGCCGTTCCCGAGGTCCGAGAGGACAGCCACCTCGTCGCCGCGCACGAGCCTCCCCAGGCTCGGCGACGCCACGGACGGATGCTTGCGGAATTCCACGCCCGCCCATTTCACCCGCGGCTTCTTCCCCACGCTGGGGCTCGGGGTCTCCCGCTTCCATTGTTCCAGCAAGTCGTGATAGGGGAAGGCGAGGAGATAGGCCGCCATGTAGGCGGTGTCCCCGGAGGCCGTGAGCGCCTGCACCCATTTCCCCTGCACGCGGACCACGAAGAGATTCTCGTGCTGGACCATGGTCCCGACGATACGGGAGGCCAGGGTTGGGGCGGCCCGCAGGCGGGCGACGTCGACCTTGACCTTCGCGGTGCAATTGCCGAAGGCGGACGTATTCTCGGGGATGGGGATGAACGGGGCGGCCTGGGCGGTCAAGCACCCGCCCATCAGACCCAGGATTGCCAATACCTTGCGCATTTACCGATTCCGTTCCGGCTGTACCCGTCGCGCGGCGACCTTGAAAAAGTATAGGGTGCGGCTTTTCCGGGAATCAAGTGCCAATCCGGCCCAGCCGGAATCGGGGAAAGTGGCATTGTGGAACTTGGGGCTCCGAATTTGGACCTGGAAGGGCCGGATTTTCCGCTTTCCGCGGAACCGGCCGCGCCCGCAGCACGTCGGTGGTGAACGCGGTCCAGCCATTCGATTTCACCATCGAGCTCCGCGATCCCCCCTTCCGGGAGGTGCTGCTGTCGGGCGAAGCGCCCATCCACCTCGCCGGCCGCGACAGCGCCTGGTACCACCTGCCCGCCGGGAAGTACCTCCTACGTTACGCGGGCGGGGACGGCTACCGCGTGGCCGGCGTCGACCTGTCCCTGTCCTGGTCCCCGGAAGCGAACGTGGGTTCCGGGGACTTCCGCAGGCAGGGGAAGACCCTGCTGAGCCCCGGGGCGCCTCCTGCGCTTCCGGCCCATGTTGCTAAATTGTAGCCGTTCTCGATGCCAAGGGGGGTACATTGCACGTCGGAATCCTCGGCTCCGGCCGCCGATCGCACGCCAGCATTTGCGCGCTGGCGGCACTGGCATGCCTGTCGGGCTGCCTGCGCGACGACGGGGTGGTGGATCCCGTCGCGGACGGCGAAAAGCCGGTGCTGGCCAGGTTCCAGGGGCGGATTTCCACCGCGGATGAATCCTCCGGGGACAGCCTGGTCTTCGATAACATGCGCATGCTGAATTTCGAGTACCCGCAAGTCGGCTTGATCTGGGAATTCATCGGCACCAAGATGGAAGGCATTTTGCCGGGTAACCAGGTCATCTCTCTGACGGTGCCGTTCAAGTTCTCCATGGAGATTCTCGAACTCCCGCCGCCGGAAGTCGTGCACTCGCGGGAACCCGTGTTCGG
>CBILQL010000287.1:0-6638 GCA_966238865.1 uncultured bacterium | reverse complement strand
TGCTCGCCGGCCCCGAAGCCCGTCCGGGGCTTGCCGGCGCATGCCGCCAAAAAAACCAATGCCGCCGCGGCCCACGCCGATCGCCGGGTCCCGCTCTTACATCCGGCCATCCTGCCGCTCCTTCCCCTGCTTCGCAGCATTTTGGTTAAGTGTATTAACCAATATCCAGGAACATAGCCGATTTTTCCCGGGAGGCAAGCGGAATCCGCGCCTGCATGGCGGGAGCGGCCGCCGCCGGATTCCGTGCGCTATGGTTTTTTGCTATTTTCGGGCCATGCCCCCGGAAATCCCCCTGATGGCCGAACTGCCCCTCTGGCTCCAGTTGAACATGGTCTCCAGGCAATACATGAACGCCCTGGCCGCGCGGCTCGGCCACATCGGCACGCGTCGCCACTATTTCCTACTGGTCGCCATCGGCGAGGGCAAGGGGCTCCTGACCCAGCAGCAGCTGGCCGATCTCCTCGAGGTCGACAAGGTCGCCATGGTCGGGATCCTGGACTCCCTCGCGAAGGGCGGATTCGTCCGACGGACCCGAAGCCGCGAGGACCGTCGCAAGCATCACATCATCCTCACGCCGAAAGCCCGGAAAGCCATCCCGGAAATCCGCCGCGCCATCCGCGAGCTCAACCAGCGCGCCCTGGCCGTAACGCCCCTAGCGTTCCGGGCGCAGTTTCCCGCCGCCCTGTCGGCGATGAGGAGCGAGCTGGAATCCGCCGTCCGCGCCTCCGCCGGCGAGGAGTCGCTGCCCGGTCCCGTGCGCAGGGCCAAGGCCCGGAAAGCCGCCTAGCCCGCCACCTCCCTCCCATGAGGCTGCCCATGCGATACAATGCCGCGATCCTCCTCCTCCTCCTGCCGCTTTGCCGGGAATCCATGTCCCATTCCGGGAACGTCCCCGGCGCCGCCGTGTCCATGTCAGCGGCCCAGGAGCGGGGAGGAACATACCCGGTGCCCCTGTTCTCCAGTACCCGGAAACAGGCATCCAGGCTGATGCTGGAATTCCGGCACCGGGAGCTGCGGAACCGGCTGGACAGCCTGTGGTACGACACCGTGCGCGTGAGGCCGGAGGAGCTCCCGCGCTACCGCAGGGCCCTGCGCACGGCCGACAAGGTGATGGCGGAAGCCGGAAGCCGTCTTGTGGAGCTCAAGAACCTGGACCCGGCGGCTGAGAACCGGAAATGGGAAGCCCTGCGGGCCCGGACGGAGCGCACCTTGTTCGGGCTGGATCGATACCTCGCGGATGCGGAAGGATATTGGCTGCCGGTCCAGGAAATCGCGCCTCCCCCCTCGACAGGAACCGGGGAAGACTTGTAGTCGGTTCAGGCTGTCCCTGGTTATCCTTTTCAGTTAGGTTTCCGGTCCCCGGGCCTTGGCAAAGGAGCTTCAGCCATGTTCATGACTTCCAGCCTCCGCAAACTCGGGCTCACGGCCCATGTCACCTCCTCGCTCGGATGGATAGGCGCCGTGGCGGCCTTGGGCGTCTTCAAGCCCAAGGGGCTGACTCCCTTCGGAAGGCGGAGCCGGCCGCTGGATCCGATGCGATAAGGCCCAAGTCGCCGCGCTGGGTGAAAGCGTCACTGCTGGTCGCAGCCTCAACATGTTCACCCTCATCGGCCTCGGATTGGGAGTGGCATACGGCTACAGCCTGGTGGCCACGGTATTCCCGGACCAGTTCCCGGCGGCCTTCCGGGACGCCCATGGCGTGGTCGGCGTCTACTTCGAGGCCGCGGCCGTCATCGTCACCTTGGTGCTCCTGGGCCAGTTGCTGGAGCTCAAGGCGCGCAGCCGCACGGGAGCGGCCATCAAGGCCCTGCTGGGCCTGGCGCCGAAGACGGCCCGGCGAGAAGCTTCCGGTGGATGGAAGGGTTCTGGAAGGCGCCAGCGCCGTGGATGAAAGCATGATGACCAGAGAGCCCATCCCCGTGGAGAAGCGGGCCGGCGAAACCGTCATCGGCGGCACGGTGAACGGGAACGGCAGCCTGATCATCGAGGCGGAAAAAGTCGGCTCCTCCACCCTGCTGGCGCGCATCGTCGGCATGGTCGCGGAGGCGCAGCGGAGCCGGGCTCCGATCCAGGCCCTGGCCGACAAAGTGTCCGCATATTTCGTGCCCGCGGTCATCGTGGCGGCCGCCCTGTCGTTCGCGGCCTGGGCCGTCTGGGGTCCCCCGCCCTCCCTGACCTATGCCCTCATCAACGCGGTGGCCGTGCTCATCATCGCCTGCCCCTGCGCCCTGGGCCTCGCCACGCCGATGTCCATCATCGTCGGCATCCTCCTGAGCCCGATATTCGCCGCCGCGGCCATGAGTCTCAGTTCGGTGTCGGTGATTGCGAATTCGCTCCGGCTGAGGGCGGTCAGGCTCTGAAGATGCCGTCAACACTCCCAATACACCAAGGAGATCCCCGATGAAGCGTATGCAAACCCTGTTGGCCGCTTCGGTCCTCGCCTTTGCGGCCTGCAAAGAAAAAGCCGCGCCGGAAGGCAAAGCAGCCGATCCGGCCAATCAATCGGCCAATCAATCCCAGGTAGCGGCTCCCAAACCGGCGTTCGCCGCTCCGGACACCTTCAAGACGGCCTTGGGCCGCTTGTACGAAGGCTACCTGGGAATGCAGTCCGCCCTGGCCCAGGACGATTTCGAAAAGGCGAAATCCGCCTTCTCCTCGATGCACGGCCTGCTCCACACCATGCCCAAGGACTCCCTGGACGGCGCGGATTGGCTGCAGAAGGATTCGACGGTGGCCAATCCCTACTTCGGCGCCGCCATGCCGAAATGCGGGGAGCGGGTCCGGGCCTTGTAGGGCTGACCGGCAGGTCCGCAAAACGGCGCCACATTTCGGACGGGTCGCCCGGAAAGCCGTTGAATATATATTCGAATATTCTTATACTATAGACCATGAAGGCCAAGGACCTTGAGAAGCTCGCCAGAAGCGCCCAGGACGCATCTGAAGGCTTGAAGGCCCTGGCCCATCCCACCCGGCTCCTGGCCGTATGCCATATCGGCGACGGGGAAAAATCGGTCGGAGAACTGGAGTCCCATCTCGGCACCACCCAGAGCAATATCTCCCAGCACCTTGCCAAGCTCCGGGACAAGGATATCCTGTCTACCCGCAAGGACGGAAACCTGGTTTTCTACCGTCTCAAGGACCTCAAGGTCCTCGATTTAATAACCTCCCTGCAAGCCCTGTATTGCGAATGAGTTCTTCCGGGGTCCGGCGGAGGGGGCGGACTTTCGATTTTACATTAGTATATTCTAATATTATAAACATAGGATCGGCACCATGACTTTGGAATTCGGGTTCGCCCTGGCCTGCGCCGCCGGATTCAGCCTCGGCCTGGTCGGAGGTGGAGGGGCCCTCCTGACGGTTCCGATCCTGGTCTATGGGTTCCACCACTCCATGGCGCTCGGAACCGGGTATTCCCTCTTCGTCGTCGGAATCACCAGCTTCATTGCGGCCGTCCTGGCTTACCGACGGGGCAAAGTTGACCTCCTGGCGGCTCTAAGCTTCGCCCTACCCTCCTTGCTAGGAGTCTTCCTGTCGAGGTCGCTTGTCCTTCACCGGCTTCCGGAGACCCTCGGCGCCATCGGCGACTACCGCTTTTCCCGGGACGGCGTCCTCATGGGCGCTTTCGGTCTCGTCATGGTCGGGACGGCTTTCCTGACCCTGCGAACGGCCGGCAACGACCTCTCATCCCGCGCCGCCGGCCTCTCGCGACCGATGTTCCTGGCTCTTGGCCTCGTGGTAGGCGCCCTGACCGGCCTATTCGGCGCGGGCGGCGGCTTCCTCATCGTCCCGGCCCTCGTCCTCGGGGCGCGGCTTGAGATGGAACAGGCAGTCGGCACCTCCCTGGCCATCGTCGCCCTGAACGCCGGATTCGGATTCCTCGGCGATCTGAGCCGCATGGAAGCCTGGAATTGGCCCTTCCTCCTCCTCTTCACTGCATTCTCCATGGGCGGCGTCTTCCTGGGCCAATTCCTGAACGGCAGGCTTTCCGGCCCCGCCCTCAAGCAGGCTTTCGCATGGTTCACATTCACCCTCGGTCTGTTCATATTCCTCCGGGAATTGGCGCAAGGAGTCCCATGGTCCTGAAGAAGTTCTACCTCAAATGCCTGTCGCACGGATCCTATTTCCTCGCCGACGAGGAAAGCCGGGAGGCCGCGCTGATCGACCCTCAAAGGGATATCGATCAGTATCTGGCCATCCTATCGTCCGAAGGTTTCAAGCTCAAATACATCCTGGAAACCCATGCCCATGCGGATTTCATCTCGGGCCATTGGGACCTCGCGGATAGGACGGGGGCGGAGGTGGTGTACGGGGCCAAGGCCAAAGCGGCGCGGCCACACCGGAAGGTCAAGGACGGGGACGAACTATGGCTCGGGAAATCGGTCTCCATCCGCGTCCTCGAGACTCCCGGCCATACGCCGGAAAGCGTCTGCTTCCTGGCCCGGGACCTACAGGATCCGGACAGCCCGGCCTCATTGTTCTCCGGGGACACCCTGTTCGTGGGGGAAGTGGGCCGGCCGGACCTGCTGGGAGCGCGCATGCCGGCCCGGGAGCTCGCCGGCATGCTCTATGACACGGTGGAACACAAGCTCAAGCCCCTGCCCGATGAAACCCGCGTCTATCCGGCGCATGGCGCGGGCTCCGCCTGCGGCCGCAGCATCGGGGACGCGGAATTCACGACCATCGGCGAGGAGAAGGCGCGCAACGAAGCACTGCGGAAAACGGATCGCGAAGACTTCATCCATTTCGTGACTGCCGACCTTCCCGACGCCCCGGCCTATTTCTCCGAGGATGCCCGCCTCAACCTCGAAGGCGTCCGCCCGATGGAGGAAGTATTGGGCGCCTTGCGGGCGCTGACTCCGGAAGAAGTCGATGCGGAAGCAGCAGCCGGTGCCCTGATCCTCGACACCCGCCCGCCCGGAGCCTTCGCCGAAGGATCCATCCCGGGCTCCCTGAACATCAGCCTGGACGGCCAGTTCGCCCCATGGGTCGGAGCGCTCCTCAACCGTGAGATGCCCCTGGTCCTAGTCGCCGAGGAGGGGCGAGAGCAGGAAGCCGCCATGCGTTGCGCCCGCGTGGGATACGAAAACATCCGCGGCTACCTGCAAGGGGGCATGGCGGCCTGGATCTCCCGGAAGCGCCCCGTCGACCGGTTCGCACGCATCGCTCCGGACGACATCGCAACGGCGAGGGCCTCCGACCATATCCTGCTCGATGTCCGGAATCCGGCGGAGAGGAGGCTCGGGAGCATCCCGGGTTCCCTGGGCATCCCGCTGGGCCGTCTCCCGCGCCAGCTCCGGGGCCTCGATCGCTCCCTGCCCGTCGATGTCTATTGCGGAAGCGGGTACCGGTCCGCGATGGCGGTGAGCATGCTCCGCAGGGCGGGCCACACCGCCGTCCGTGACCTCGAAGGGGGATTCGCCGCCTATAGGGACTCGGGACTGCCTGTCGAGGAGGTGAAGGATGCTTGAGGAAGCAATCCTCCAACCATGGCCCTGGTACGTCGTGGGGCCGCTCATCGGATTGACCGTGCCCCTGCTGTTTCTCATCGGAGGCAAGGGGCTGGGCATCTCCAGCAGCTTCCGGCATTTCTGCTCCATCGCCCTGCCGCGGACCCGGGTCGCCTTCCTCCGGGACAATGATTGGCGGAAGGATGCCTGGAACATCCTCTTCGTCCTGGGCATCGCCCTGGGAGGCTTCCTCGGCACCCGGCTGCTTTCGGCAGCGCCTATCGATCTCATTCCCGCATCCTATGCCTCGGTGTCCGGCGTCCTCAAGCTGCTCCTGGGCGGATTCCTCGTGGGATTCGGGGCGCGATATGCGGGAGGTTGCACGTCGGGCCATGCCATCATGGGGCTCTCCACCCTGCAGAAGGCCAGCCTGGTCTCCGTTCTCGCCTTTTTCGCCGGAGGCCTCACTGCCGCCGGACTCGCCATCCTATTGACATGATGAGGAGCGCATGAATCTGTTCAAATATCTGATCGCAGGAACCTGGTTCGGGCTCCTCCTCACCAAGGGGGAGGTCGCCTCCTGGTTCCGTATCCGGGACATGTTCTTTTTCCGCGAGCCGGATCTGTTCCTCATCATCGGATCCGCGGTGGCGACGGGGATGGTCTCCATGTTCCTTCTCCGCAAGACCCGGACGGCGACCCTGGAAGGGGAACCGCTGGTGGTCCCGGGCAAATCATTGACCAAGGGGAACTACCTGGGCGGCTTCCTGTTCGGCCTGGGTTGGTTCATCACCGGCGCCTGTCCGGGGCCCATCTTCGCGCAAATCGGCGCGGGGGAAGGCCTCGCCTGGGTAGCGCTCCTGGGAGCCTTGCTGGGAACCTATGCCTATGCCCGCTACAGACCGAGGCTCCCCCATTGACCGGCCCTCAATCCAGATACTCGATGCGGTATGCGTACGGGGCGGCCTTCTTCAGCATGGCCCCGACACCGCAATAGCGGGTCTGGGAAAGCTCGACAGCCTTGCCGATCTTGGATTTGTCCAGGTCCTTGCCGCGGAAACGGTAGACCAGACGGAGAATCTGCCGGTAGAGGTCGTCGGGGGTGATTCGCTCGTTGCCGGTGCAGGAACGGGCAACCCGTTCTCGCAGGACATTGTTGGCCGGGTGGCGCAGGAAACCGTTGGCGAGGAG
>CBILQL010000286.1:0-6641 GCA_966238865.1 uncultured bacterium | reverse complement strand
AGGTGACCAGGTAGGATTTGCCGATCACGGCGTCGATCTCGACCGTGCGCCCCTCCGCGTGGGGGCCGGACAGCTTCAGGGCATGCAGGGTGATCTGGCTGTAACGATCGAAGTTGATCAGCTTGGGGCGCGAGCTCGACAGGCGGAAATTCTCGACGACGATGGGATGCCAGCCCAGCAGGCGGGTGAACTCCGCCTCCACCGCCGGGTCCGGCTCCCCCTGGAAGTCCAGCCAGACCAGCTTGGTATCCGGCGTCCCGACCGCCTCCAGGGCCCCGGTCCCGTCCGCGCGGACGCAGGTCCGGTCCGCCTTGACGATGTATCCCCTCGCCGTCTCCATTTCCCCATGGTCTCCCGGCGGTAAGAATAGAAAATCGGCCCATGGTTGCCGGTCCGGGGTTTCTATATTGAACCCCATCGCAACATGCCCCCGGACGCACCCGTGAAACCCCATAGCTCCCACCCCGCCGGGGGCGCCTCCGAAGGCTCCCGCCCGGGCGCGTGGTACCGGCTCGTCGAGGCCTACGTCTCCGTCTCCCACCGCCGCCCCTGGCTGCCCCTCCTGCTCATCGCCCTCATCACCCTGGCCTCGACCTGGCTCTCGGGCAGGCTCCGCATCGACACCGACCTGCGCGTGCTCCTGCCCAAGGGGACCCCCTCGGTGCTGGCCCTCGAGGAGTCGGAGCGGCGCCTCGGGTCCACCGATCTGTATACCATCGCCTTCGAGGCCCCGGACGCCGCCACGGTGGCGGCCTTCCAGAACGCCCTGGCCGACTCCCTGGCGAAGTGGCCCGAGGGGGTCTGGTCCCAGTACGACCAGAACCGGGACTTCTTCGAGCGGCACGCGCTGCTCTACCTGCCGGTGGATCAGCTCGAGGACCTGCGCGGCCGCATCTCGGGCATGATCGGCGAGGACTTCGCCGCCGCCAACCCGCTGGTCGAGGACCTGGGCCTGGACGACGAGGAGGAGCCCTCCCTGGAAGGATGGCCCGACCCGGAGGCGCTGCGCCGCCAGGGGCTGCCCCAGGACATGGTGGACGCCCTCCTGGCCAAGGTGCGGCGCGGCAAGCCGGATCCGGCCCAGGCCGCCGCGACGGACGCCCCGGCCCCCGTCGGCGCGCCGGAGCCTCAACGGCCCGACAGCCTCAAGTCCCGCCTCATGGGCTGGCATGCCGAGAAGGGCGTCTGGGTGGGCGTGGTCCTGTCCCAGCTCAACCGGCCCTCCACCGACGCCATCTTCGCCAAGGGCATGCTCGACAAGGGCGAAGCCCTGATCGCGAGCATGGACCTCGGCAGCTACGGCCCCGGGCTCGTGGCCAAGGTGGCCGGCGCCTACCGCAACTTCAGCGAGATCAAGCAGGTCAACTACGACATGGTGATCGCCGGCTTCATCTCCGGCGTGCTGGTGCTGGGCCTGCTGTGGTTCTTCGTGCGCAAGGCCGTGAACGTGGCCCTCATCATGGTGCCCCTGGCGGTGGCCATGTCCTGGACCACGGGCATCACCTACCTCATCTACGAGCGCCTCACCATCCTCACCGCCTTCATCCTCACCCTCGTCCTGGGCCTCGGCATCGAGTACGCCGTGCACCTCTATTCCCGCTGGGCCGAGGAGAACCGCAAAGGGGCCGATCCCGTGTCCGCCATGGCCCTGGCCGTGCACGCCACCTCCCGGGCCCTCATCTCCGGCGCCGCCACCAACATCTTCGCCATGCTCAGCCTGCAGGTGGGCAGCTTCGCCGGCTTCAAGGAGTTCGGGGTGGTGGTCAGCGTCGGCATCGCCTGCGCCCTCGTCTGCACCTGGCTGGTGATCCCGCCCCTGTTCTTCTTCTTCTCCCGCCTCTCCGTCTGGCTGCGCGACACCTTCAAGGGCGTGCCGCTGGTGCCCGCCCTGGTGGCCGTCCTCCTGCCCGGCGAGAGCAAGGTGAAGGGCGGCGTGCTGCTGCCGGTCCTGCCCTTCGGGCCGCGGGTCCTCAAGACCCTGGCCCTCCTGGGCGCCGTGTTCTCGGTGATCCTCCTCTTCGCCCCCCGGGTCGAGTTCGAGAACGACTTCAAGAACCTGCGCGGCAAGTCCACCGGGGCCGGCATCAGCTACGGCCGGGCGGTGGGCGGAGGCCGCAACACCTCTCCCTCGCTCATCCTCGGCAAGGACGAGGCCCAGATGCGCTCGGTGCACGACTCGCTGGTGGCCCGCTACGGCGACCCGGCCGACAGCATGATGCAGAGCTACGCCACCATCCAGTCCTTCGTGCCCGCCCCGGCGGAGCAGGCGCGGCGCAAGGCGGTGCTCGACGAGATCAAGGTCCTGCTCGACGCCCGCGCCCTGGACAAGGTCGACAGCGCGACCAGGGCCGACCTGGACCTGCTCCGGGAATACGTCGGCCCCGACACCTTCGGGTTCGACTCCATCCCGGACTGGGCCCGGCGCTTCCTCACCGAGGCCGACGGCACCCACGGCCGCTTCGGCTACCTCTACGGCGACCTCAAGGAGAGCAACGCCATCGAGAGCGGCAAGTTCCAGGACCGCTTCGGGACCCTGCCCTCGGCGACCGGCCCCGTTCCCGTCGCGTCCAGCGGCTTCATCTACGCCGACGTGGTGCGCATGGTCAAGCACGACGGCGTGTACCTGGGCCTGCTCACCTTCCTCTTCCTCATCGTCATCACCGCGCTGGACATGCGTTCCTGGCGCGGGGTGCTCATCAGCGTGGGCTTCATCGCCCTGTCCTCGTGGTGGACCTACGGCCTGATGGGCCTGCTGGGGCTGCGCCTCGGCATGTTCAACCTGGTGGTCCTGCCCACCATCCTCTCGGTGTCGGTGGACTCGGTCATCCACCTCTACCACCGGCGCATGGAGCTGGGCCGCGGGAAGATGGGCGATCTCTACCGCACCACGGGCTCGGCGGTGCTGGCCGGCACCCTCAACAACGCCTTCGGCTTCATCGGCCTCTGCTTCATCACCCACAAGGGCATGCAGACCATCGGCTTCATGGCCAGCCTCGGCATCGGGTCGGGCCTGCTGGTGATGTTCACCATCCTGCCGTGGATGCTGGAGTACCTGTGCCCCAAGGAGCCCAGGGCGGAGTAAGATTGAACGGACCTTTCCCCCGATGTGCCGGCGCACAAAGGGGGAAGGGTCTCGCCGGCTCCGCTTGCCGGCTGGCGCCGATCAGAGGCGGCTGATGTAGGGGTTGCCTTCCAGGTAGAAACGCAGCGGCAGGTCGGCCCCCTTGGTGATGCCCACGCGGGTCGTCGCCTTGATGCGGCCCTTGGCGCCCTGCCACGGCCAGGAGTCCTCCGGCAGCAGGCGCACCGCTCCCCGGCCCAGGTCCACGTCGTTGTGCCCGGGTCCCAGACCCAGGGCGATGACCAGCTTCCCCGGCCCGCTGCACAGGTTGCGGAGGTCCACGGTCCCGCGCCGGCGCACCATCAGGTCCACCCCGGCAAGCGGCTCCAGGGCGCGGATCAGCACCGCCTCGCCCACGCCCTCCGGGGCCGTGACCACGTTGAAGCAGCGGTACATCCCGTAGATGAGGTAGATGTAGGATCGCCCCGGCGGTCCGAACATGGGGGCGTTGCGGGGCGTGAGGCCGCGGGCGGCGTGGCAGGCCGGGTCGTCGCGGAGGTAGGCTTCGGTCTCGACGATGCGGCCGGCGGCGGGGCCTTCCGGGGAGTCGTGGAGGAGGACGGTCCCGATCAGGGCGCGGGCCACGGATACGGTGCCCCGGTCGAAGAAGCCGTCGGGCAGGCCGGATTTGCCCGGCCGGGCGGGCATCGCGACCGCCTAGTTCCGGCCGCCGGAGGTTTCCTTGGAGGAGCCCCCGGGCGGATGGGCGGCGTGGGCGGCCTCGTCCACGTCCGGCTCGCGCGCCACCCGGCGCTTGATCCAGATGGACATGGCCAGCACGAAGGCGACGCCGGCGGCGCCGCCCACGTGGTGGAACCAGTCGTTGTGGGGCAGCCAGTTCTGCAGGAAGGGATCGGTGACGATCATCTCCCCGCCTATCTTGCCGAGCAGCAGCGAGCCCAGGAGCACGATGATCGGGTACCTCTGCATCAGGCGCGAGAGGATGGAGCTGGCGAAGATGACGAGGGGGATGGAGAGGCCCAGCCCGAACCAGAGCAGGGCGGCGTTGCCCTTGGAGGCGCCCGCCACCGCCAGCACGTTGTCGATGGACATGGAGATGTCGGCGATCATGATGATCTTGATCGCCCCCCACAGGCCCCCGGCCTCCTTCTTGTGGGTGCGCAGCTCCTCGTTCTCCATGAGCAGCTTGAGGGCCACCCACAGGATGGCGGCTCCCCCGGCCAGCTTGATGAGCGGGGTCTGCATCAGATGGCTGACGACGAAGGTGCAGCCGACGCGCATGGCCACCGCCGCGCCGGTGCCGATGAGGATGCCCTTGCGGCGGAGCTTCTCGGGCAGGGTCTGCACCGCCATGGCGATGACCACGCTGTTGTCGCCGGAGAGGATGATGTCGATGAAGACGATGCTCAGGATGGCGAGCAGGAAGCCCCCGCCGAGGTCGATGGGGAGCGCTGAGGTGGAGTCCAAAAACGTGTCTCCTGGAAGGCCGCCCCCGGGCGCGGCCGGTGTCGGACCGGGTTCCGGATAGTATCCGAAAACCATGAATATATAGCAATCCGGCGGAAGCCTTCCCGGCGGATGCCGGCAGGAGGGACGGTTTGCCCGGCAGGGCTAACTCCCTCCCCCGGAATGGTTTATTTTGTCCTTACATGCGCATTGTCATGATGACCAACACCTATCTCCCCCACGTGGGCGGGGTGGCCCGTTCCGTGCACACCTTCGAGGAGGCCTTGCGGGACATGGGCCACAAGGTGATGGTGGTCGCCCCGGAATTCCCGGGCACGCCGGAACGGGAGACGGACGTGGTCCGCGTGCCGGCCATCCAGCGCTTCAACGGGAGCGACTTCTCCGTCCGCCTGCCGGTCCCGGGCCTGCTGGACGAGCCCGTGGAGCGCTTCCAGCCCGAGCTCATCCACTCCCACCATCCCTTCCTGCTGGGGGACACTGCCCTGCGGGTGGCCTCGGGCCGGGGCCTGCCCCTCGTCTTCACCCACCACACCCTCTACGAGGAGTACACCCATTACGTCTCCTCCGACTCGGATGCCCTGCGGCGCTTCGTCATCGACCTCTCCACCGGCTACGCCAACCTCTGCGACCACGTGATCGCGCCCAGCCAGAGCGTGGCGGACATGCTGCGCGAGCGCGGGGTGACCTCGCCGGTGACCGTGGTGCCCACCGGCATCGAGCTGGCCCGCTTCGCGCGCCGGCGCCCCAAGGCCTTCCGGCAGGCCCAGGGAATCCCGGCGGACGCCCTGGTGGTGGGCCACACCGGCCGCCTCGCCCCCGAGAAGAACCTCCCCTTCCTCGCCCGGGCCGTGGCCGCCTTCCTGGCCGCCCGCCCCACGGCATGGTTCCTGGTGGCCGGGGTGGGCCCCTCCCTGGAGGAGATGCGCGCCATCCTGGGCGCCCAGGGCGTCCTCGACCGCTGCCGCTTCGCAGGCGTCCTGCGCGGCCAGGACCTGGTCGACTGCTACGCCGCCATGGACGTGTTCGCCTTCGCCTCCAGGAGCGAGACCCAGGGCCTGGTCCTGGCCGAGGCCATGGCCGCGGGCGCCCCCGTCATCGCCCTGGACGCCAGCGGCGTGCGCGAGGTGGTGCAGGACGGCGGCAACGGCCGCATGCTGCCCGTCGCGGACGAGCAGCTCTTTTCCGCCACCCTCGAGTGGTTCGCCGGCCTGCCCGAGGAGGCGCGCAAGACCCTGTCCCGCGCGGCGAAGCGCTCGGCCCGCCGGCTGTCTCGCGAGGAGTCGGCCGAGAAGCTCGCCGCCGTCTACAAGGCCACCATCCGGAAGAAGGCCGCCTGGGAGCTGCCCGAGGACGACATGTGGCATAGCGCCCTGCGCCGCATCCAGGCGGAATGGCGCCTGCTCGGCACCATCGCCCACGCGGCCGGCACCGCCATCGCCGCCACCGCCGCTTCCGAGCCGTCCGCCGGCCCCGAAGCCGGGGAGGCCGGGGACGGGGAGGCCGCTTGATCCACGTGCTGGAAGCGAAGCTGCGCGGCCTCCGCAGGCGGCTGAGCCGCAGCGAATGGTCCCTGCGCTTCCTCAACCTGCAGAAGCTGCCCGAGGCCGGCGCCGAGCGCGGCCTGGTGCTCATCCAGATCGACGGCCTGTCCCGCGGCCAGCTCGCCAAGGCCATGAAGCGCGGCCGCATGCCCTTCCTGCGCAAGCTGCTGCGGCGCGAGGGCTATCGCCTGCACGACGTCTATTCCGGGATGCCGTCCACGACCGCGGCCGCGCAAGGGGAGATATTCTACGGCTGCAAGTGCTGCATCCCTGCCTTCGGCTACCTGGAGCGCAAGGAGGGCCGCTACATGAAGCTGCTCAGCCCGGATTGCGCCCTGCGGGTGGAGAAGGTCCTGGAGAAGGCGGGGCGGGGCCTGTGCGAAGGGGGCAGCTCCTACTCCAACATCTATTCCGGCGGGGCCGGGGAAAGCCACTGGTGCGCCTCCGAGATGAACGCCTCCGCCATGCTGCGGGGCGCCAACCCCGTCAGCTTCGCGCTCGTGGTGCTCTGGAACCTGCCCTCGGTGCTGCGCCTCATCGGCCTGCTGGCG
>CBILQL010000285.1:0-6644 GCA_966238865.1 uncultured bacterium | reverse complement strand
CCTCGCCGGCTGCGTCGGATCCGGGGACGAGGCGCCCTCCGAAACCGAGCGGGCCTTCGCCCTCCGTTCCGAACTCAGCGGTTCGCCCGAGGCCGGGAAAACCTTCGTCTGCCATATCCCGCCCGGCAACCTCGCCAACCCCCACACCATCCATATCGCGAATGCCGCCGTGGACGCGCACCTGGCCCATGGCGACTCCCTCGGCCAATGCGACCAGGTCCTGGCGCAGGACACCGGAACCGACTGCCGGAAAGGGAACGCCAATCTCCATCGCAGGAAGATCCAGCACATCGTGGTGCAGGATAGCGGCTCCTGGAAGGTCACCCTCTGCCACCTGCCTCCCGGCAATACGGCGAACGGCCATGACATTACGGTGGGACTTTCCGCCGTCGACGCCCACCTGGCCCATGGGGACTTCCTGGGAACCTGCTCGTACGGCTATGACACCGTGATTCCGGAGACCGGGAAGAAGTGCCCGGAAACCGGCGACTCGGATACCACCGGCACGACCGGCCCGGGCAGCGATACCGGGTCCGATACCACGGTCACCGTTCCTCCATTGGACAATACCTGAGCGGAGACCCTGGCAAGCAGTTCCGCCCGGAGCGCCCGGCCCCGGATGCGGATAGGGGAAAGCGTCGGTGCGAACCGGCGCTTTTTTATTTCCCGGCGGCTTTTTTCATCCCGCGGAGGTTCAGGAGGGGTCGGAACCCTGCTCGCTGGCGACCTGGGACCTGCGGGAGACGCCCGTGGGATACACCCTGTCCAGGCGCTGGGTTTCGGGTTGAGTCCCCGTCCGGCGGGTCGGCTGCAGGCGCAGGCGGTTGAAGCCCGGCACCCCGGACCAGTCGACGGGCTTCTTGGGCAGCCCGAGGTAGAATCTCAGCTTCGGGAAATCCTCCAGGAGCCATTGCACCGTCCAGGCCAGGAGGTAGGAACCCGCCACCACCAGGATGATCCGGTTCAGCAGGTCGAAGACGTTCAGCTCCCAGAACAGGAAGTCCACGGCCCTCAGAACATGGGTATGGGCCAGGTAGACGAAGAACGTGTACGGCGCGACATGGGTGAAGAGGAAGGAGAAGCGGGGATTCCGGTACACGCGGGCCTCGATGACGGGCTTGAGCTCGATGAAGGCCATCAGGCAGGCCATGCAATAGAGCACCACCGACCAGCGGTTGAAATGGTCCACGTCGTACAGGAGCTTGTTGTTGACGATGTTGAGCAGGAACTCCACGTTCAGGATGGCGAAGACGAGGCCCCAGAACCCGAGGACCTTCCTGCGGCCCCAGCGCACGGCCACCCCCACCAGGAAATCCTTGTTCCAGGCCGCATAGACGCCGGCGAAGCAATAGAAGAAATGGAACAATAGGAGATTGGAGTGGATCCTGGGCAGTTCCAGGCGGAACAGATCCAGGTAGGCCTCGATCGGGGACATGAAGCACATGTGCAGGGCCAGGAAAAGCCCCAGCCACAGCCTGGACCGGCCCAGCTTGTACAGGAAGGGATAGACGAGGTAGAACTGGAAGATGACGATCAGGAAGTAGTACTGGTAATCGAAGCCGTCCAGGAACAGGAAGCGCAGGAAGGTCCGGGCGGCTCCGGCGGGGTCGGTCGTCCAGGACAGGGAGGCCAGGTAATCGTCATGGCGCAGCCCCGTGAGGGCCGACCAGAGCAGGAAGGGGGCCAGGATTTTGGGCAGGCGGTAGCGGTAGTACCGGGACAGGGAGACCGGCTTCTCCATGAACTGCAGGGTGAGCCCGAAACCCGACAGGAAGAGGAACAGGGGGACCGTGAAGCGCGTGAACTGATCGAGGATGGTGCACAGGTATTGCACCGAGAGGAGATCGCGGGCATAGAAGAACTCCTCCACCCAGAAATGGATGCAATGGGCCGTGACGACGGATACGGAGGCCAGCACGCGGAGGAACTCCCCGTCCTTCTTCGTCAACCGGAACGACGCGCTCGGATTCGCAGTCAGCACTCTTCGACCATTCCCGAAATCTGGGTAAGCTACTTCCAGCCCCTGGCTTTGTAAATCGACGTTTTCCCGGTTTGCCGGGAGCATTCCGGCCGCGCCGCGTTGCCGCTTCCATGCGCGCAGGCGGCGGACCGGAAGGATAATACTAACTTCGTTCCGGCCGGAAATCTCCGGCCCGTTTGCCGCGCCCGGCCATTCCGGCACGGAGGCCCCAACTTCCTCCAGCTTCCTTCCGGCGCATTCCGCCGCGCCGGCTCCAGCGCCTTCGGAATGCCCGCGCGACCGCCGCGGGTCGCTCCCCGGGGCCGGATCAGGGGCTCGGACCGATCCAGAGCGCCGGCATGGTGAAATGGTCTCCCGAAAGCACCTTGAGGCTGGCCTTGGTGTCCAGGTCGATGATATAGATGTCAGGCTGGGTCGGCTTGGGCTCGGAAGGCACCGAGAGATCGCCGTCCGGATCGCGGGTGGTGGCCACCGCCCACCGCCGCAGGTTGGACCATTCGGGATCGTCCCACGTCTTCTCTTTGGACAGCTCCTCGGCCGGCGTGTCGATGAAGTCCACGATCCGACCCGGGTCCTCGGACAGGAAGTCGCCGATCAGGATCATCTGGTGCTGGGCGTAATGCCGGGGCCTCACCCGGTTGGGATACGGCGTCTCGCCATCGGGCACGCCGAAATCCAGGAACAGCATGCGCGTCGGCGACGCGGGATCGGGAGAGATGGAGGCGTTGCAGGTTTGCAGGGATTCGGCCGGGCTGCCGTTCCCGCCCGGGTAGATGTGGAAGGAACGCACGGCCTGGGTGGACAGGTCCTGCATCATCCCGAAGCGGTAGGCCGCGGCCAGGTAGAGGCGATCCGAACCCGACAATCCGCCATTGTAGCTGCCTTTGGCCACCACCTCGGGCTGCCCGGCCAGGGCGCCTCCGGAGACCCGCTGGCGCAAGGTGCGCGAGGCTGTATCGTTCCAGCCGTCCTCGCGTCCCGAGGTGCACCAGATCAGGGAGGTGTCGCTTCCCTTCGCCCACCAGCGCGGGTTGGTGGCGGGGAAACCGGGTCCCGCGAAACGGCTGCCGCCGAGAGGCTGGATCCAGACCTGGCTCACGTTGTTCACCGTCTGGGCCTCGGCGCCGATCTCGTAGGCCACCATGCGGCCGTCCGGGGACCAGGAAGGCACGTTGGCCCCGAACGGCGTCGACTCCGGATTGGCGGGGCCGCGGGAGTCCGGGAAGGCGGTCACCACGAGCGAGTCGCCGGCCATCTTGTCCAGATCGATATAATGCAGCACGTGCTTGCGGGACGAGCCGGGCTCCCGCTTCAGGAAGGCGATGCGGAAGGTGTTCCCCGGCCCGATGAAATCCCGGGCGCGGGTCGCGAAATCGGCGGTGACGGGAAGCAGGACCATCGGCAGGGAGGTTTCCACCGGTTGCGCCAGGCGGCGCTTGGAATGATACCCTGCCAGGGAGGCTTCCAGGATGATGGAGGGATCCGCCGCAGAGGCCTTGCGGAGCGTCCTCGCGGAAGCCGCCGGATCGCGCGGCTCCGCCCGCGGCCGGCCCGGCTCCGCGACGATTTGCACCGGCATACCCCTGCCCTGCCTCAACAGGCGAAAGGTCCGCGAACCCTCGCCGGCGCCCAGCCGCAGGAACCAGACCCCGGCCGCCGGGGTCAGCCAGGCTTCCGCGTCGACGCTCCGCTCGACACGGCCTTCAGGCAGCGTCCAGCGGCGGGATTTCCCGTCCGGTGCCACGAGCAGCGCCTCCAGGGATTGCCCAGGCGGAAGGATCAGCCGCAAGCGGCCCCGGCTTCCCTGCAGCACCGCTCCACCCGGCAATACCGCGCGAGGCAGGACACCGTTCTGGAACCCGCCTTTGATCTCGAAAGCGCCGTCCGCATCGGTAGTCGCCGTGAGCGAGGTCTCCAGGATCCGGACCACGGCCCCGGCCAGGGGCTTGCCCTCGTGATCCTTCACCGTACCCTGCACGGAAACCGATATCTCCTGGGCCGGCGCCGACACCGGAACCCCGGCCAATGCCGAAGCGAGAAGGGCCAGGGCCGCTCCCGCATGTCTTGCGAAACTCATCCCATTTTTCATACTTCCCCAAAATCCCGATGAGGTATCAATTTAGGCATTTTGAACATTTGATGAATGTCTGCCAAAAACCCTATCCATACTCGACGATTATCCTTGAATTCGGCGTAATTTCCCTGAAAACGCGGCACCTCGCTGGAGCTTTTCGACTATATTATAAGCTCGAAATCGGCCTCCATCACCGCATATGGATTTCGGTCAATAGAAGGGATTCGTACCTATGAGAAGGTTCCTGAGTGCGAGGGTCGGCCTGGTGGCCGTGGTGGGGATGTTGATGGCATGCGCCGCGTCGTAGAAGGAGACGGCCCAGGCCCCGTCTTCCGACGACCTGCTTGAGCTGCTCACCGGCTTCGGCGAATCCCTTTCCAAGCGCAACTTCACCAAGGCCGTGGACTACATGGTTCCCGAAGAGAAGGCCTTGATGATGGAAGGCAGCTCGGTGCCCCCGGAAAAGCAGAAGATGCTCATGGCCCTCCCCTTGCAGAAGCTGATCCGCCACCCCGCCATCCGGGTGCAGGACGGAAAGATCGCCGGCATCTACACGGTGCTGCCCAACCTGAACCAGGCCCAGGCCGGATCCATGCCAGCCGAGGACACCGAGACGCCCGTCGCGGATGCCTCCGAAAGCTCCGCCACCGAGGCTCGGGCCGGCGCCGATTATGCCGACATGGCGGCCTCCGAGTCCGGCGAGGAAGCCCCGGCCGCCACAGTCGCCACCGGCAACGATCCCCGGCTGAAGGAGGCCGTCAACAAGTTCTTCACCGCCGTGAACCGTCGCAACTGGCAGGGCGCCCTGGCCCTCATGAACGACAGTGAGCGCAAGCTCCTCCTCGACGACAAGGGCCGCCTGAAGGAAAGCGCCAAGAAGCGACTTTCCCAAATCGATCAGGCCAACCGCGAAGCCCTGGTCCTCCAGGACGGCAAGCTCACCGGCGTCACCCTCCTCCTCCCCTCCGAGAGCAACTAACCGGTATCCGGGCTCCGGAAATCATCGCAATTAATAGGGGATGCCAAGCATCCCCTTTTCTTTTTCTTTCCTTATCCGGCCAAACAACCGATATCCAACCAAACGTTCGAACATCCGATCGCGCTTGCCCAGCCCCCGCAATTCACGCGATGAATTGCGGGGCCTTGGGGCGTCGCTGTCTCTGTTGGTCATGGGCGGGTGGCGTTTCGGGGCGAATCGAATCCGTGAAACTGCGCCGGGGCGCGGAGACATAGGACAGATCACACGCCACGGTCGCAGGGGCCGACCCATTGGGACCGGCGTTCGTGGCCGCGCCCCGGCGCAGTTTCAGTGGACTACACAGTTGCGAAAGGATTCGGTCTGAGCCACGAAACGCCACGCGCCCATGACCACCAGCGGCCGTACTCTCCAAAGCCCAGCTCTTCAATTCGTGATTCCGAAGACAACAGCAAGCCCGATCGCCACCGCCGCCATGCCCCCCAACGACCACCAGATGAACGCCGAGGACCCTTCTTCCTCCCCGGAACCCGATTCCGAGTCCTCATCCTCCTCGTCCTCGTCATCCCTATCCTTGACCGGCGCGGCCTTGCTGGCGCCCTTGAGCGGAAGCGCCAGGCTGTAGGTGAGGGCGTCGGCGCGATTCACCTCGAACTCCCGGCATACCTGCTCGTACCCCGGGCTGCTTCCGCATATCCGGTGCTTGCCGGGGTTGAGCGGCACCCGGGAGGCGATGGCGGCCATGGGCGTGCCGTCGATGGTGAGCAGGGTGTTGGTGGGGTTCACGCTCAGGTTCAGCCAGGCCGCTTCCCGATCCTGGAGTTCCAGGGCCATGTCCCCGAAGCCTTCCGCGATCACCTTCGGCAGGCTCCTGGCATAGACCTTCCGCAGGGTGGTGGTGGGGAGCCCCGTTTCGACGTCGAAATAAGTGAGCGTGAAGGTGTACACCGTGTCCACCTTGCTCACATCCACGGAAATCATCTTGTCCCCGGTGAGCCGCCGCGAGACGTCCAGGCGGCAATCCGGGTCCACGCAGGACTCCAAGGCCACCTTGCGCTTGGCGAGGGTCTCGACCACGTTGCTGCGATCCAGGGTGTGGAAGACTTCGAGCCGCTGCATCTCGGCGATGAACTGCTGGGCCATGGCGGCCCCGTCGGCGGGGGTGACCGCCGGCCCCGTGAAGTCGAAGACGATGACGGCCGGGACCAGGGCCTTGCCGCCCTTGCTCTGCTGGAAGGCCTTGCGGATGTTCCGGAACCGGGCGAGGATGCTGTTGCTGGCGTAGGTATCGTGGATGGACGCGAAGGGATCCAGTTCCAGCAGCCGGTGGAAATAGCGATCGCCCAGATCCTTGCGCTTGGGGTTGGACGCGTAGAGGACGCCCAGGTTCTTGAGGATGTAGACGCTGTCCTGGTAGGTGAGATCCGTATTGCCCAGGTAGCTTTCGAGGTTTTTCTGGGCCTTGGTCACCTCCCCTTCCAGCAGGAAGGACTCCACGACCTCGCGGTTGATGACCTGCGAGCAGGCGGCGGAGGCGGCCAGGATGAAAGCAAGCAATGCGCGCATATCGGCCCCGGATGATTGGTCGGATAATAGGTAATTCCTCGGGGAAA
>CBILQL010000284.1:0-6651 GCA_966238865.1 uncultured bacterium | reverse complement strand
TTCCAGGATACCGCCCTGTATCCCCATCTCAGCGCGCTCGAGAACGTCGCCTTCCCGCTGCTGGCCCAGGGCATGCCGCGTCCCGAGGCGGAAGGGCTGGCCTCCGACAGGCTGCGCCGCCTGGGGATGGAGGGCCCGGCCGGGTCCCGGCCCAGGTCCCTGTCAGCCGCCGACCGGCAGCGCGCGGCCCTGGCCCGCGCCCTGGTGCGGCAGCCGCGGGTCCTCCTCCTGGACGAGCCCCTGGGGCTGCTGGACGGGGCCGCGCGGGAAGCAGCCCGCGACGCCCTCCGGGATCTGCTCGCCGAATCCGGCGCCGCCGTGCTGCTCGCCGCCCACGACCAGGATCAGGTACTTGGCCTCGCCGACCGCGTGGCGGTGATGAAGGACGGCCGCATCCTCCAGTCGGGCTCGCCCCGCGCCGTCTACGAAAACCCGGCCAGCCTCTTCGTTGCCGATTACCTGGGCTCCCCCGGCATGAACCTGCTCCAGGGCATGCGCCAGGGCGAGGACGTGCGGCTCGCCGGCCTAGGGCTCGCGGCCCGGGTCCAGGACGGCGATCGCCCGGCCGCCGTCGCGGTCGGGAACGCGGCCGCGACGCCGCGCTGCTGGCTGGGCGTGCGCCCGGAAAACGTTCTCCTGAGCGAGTCGGGCGCGCCCTGCGTGGTCGAGCGCCTGGATTCCCTGGGCACCCACGGACTGCTCACGGCCCGCCTGGAGGGCGGCGCGGGCGCGGTGCGCGCCTGGGTGCCTGCGGGCGTGCGCTTCCGCGAAGGCCAGACCGTGGGCCTCACCTTCCTGCCCTCCGGCTGCCGCTGGTTCGACGGCGGCAGCGGCGAGGCCCTGCCCTGGAAGACATTGGAGGTGGCATGCCCGGCTACGCCGTAGAAGGCCTCACCGTCGCCGGCCGGACGCTCGCGGGCGCCCCGCGCCCCGCCCTCGACGGCGCCGCGTTCCGGATCGAGCCCGGCGAATTGCTGGTGGTCCTGGGCGGTTCCGGGGCGGGCAAGACCGCCCTGCTGAGGGCCCTGGCGGGCCTCGAGACGCCGTCTTCCGGACGCGTGCTCGAGGACGGCAAGGACATCACCGCGGTCCCGCCGCACCAGCGCGACGTCTCCATGGTGTTCCAGGACTTCTCCCTGTATCCGCACCTGACCGTCGGCGAGAACCTGGCCTTCTCCCTGCGGTCCAAGGCCCTGGCGCTGCCGGAGGCCGAGATCGACGCCCGGGTCCGCGAGGCCGCCGGCTTCCTGGGCCTGTCCGACAAGCTGGGGCGCAGTCCCGAGGGGCTGTCGGGCGGAGAGAAGCGGCGGGTCGCCCTGGGCCGCGCCTTGGTGCGCCGCCCGCGGCTGCTCCTGCTGGACGAGCCGTTGGCGGGCCTCGATGCCAAGCTCCGGGAGCGCATGGCGTCCGAGATCCGCCGCCTGCAAAGGGCCGCCCGCGCCGTCTTCGTCCATGCCACGCGCGACGCTTCCGAGGCCATGTCCCTCGCGGACCGCATCCTGGCCCTGGACGGCGGCCGGGTCCTCCAGATCGGTACCCCCGAAGAGCTGTACCGGCATCCCGCCGATTCGCAGGTGGCGCGCATGCTGGGCCGGCCCGCCATCAACCTCTTCGATCCGTCCACGGCGGCGCGCCTCGGGCTGGTCGAAGCCGGTCCGGCCGGCGGGGCGGGCGCGCAGCCGGGGCCCGTGGGGGTGCGCCCCGAAGCCTGGAACGTGATCCCGGATCCCTCCGGTCCCGCCCTGGTCCGGAACGTGGTCCACACGGGGCCGCTCCTCACGGTGATCCTGGATGCCGCCGGCGAGCCGCTGAGGGCCATGATGCCCGCGACCTCCCGGATCCGCGCCGGAGACCGGGTCCGCCTGGGGGTTGACCCGGGGGATATCCACCGCTTCGCGCGCTGACATCTTCGACCTTCCCAGTAATCAATCATGTACATGGGATGTGCCCCTCCCAAGCGGCCGTTTTCCAGAAAAACTCCCAGATTTCGCATACGAAGTCTTGCGACCGAGAATCACCCAACCGCAAAATTTTACAGAAAATTGCTCAGACATTACAATTGCCGGACGCAGAGTGACCTTAAGTTGGATCGGTCAAGCAGGGGGGCAATCCTTTGGGGAGGATTGCCGGGACGGGTACTTTCGAAAACTCCAGTATGGACTTGTGCCTGAGGCGGGCGAATGCATGTGATATCCGTATCGCTCCCAATTTTCGATGAGGAACTCCGTGGGCCCAAAGAGCTTCGAACCCATCTCAGCGATTGACAGGGCAGGACTGCTCGGCTAGCTTTCTGGAACTTTTCACGTAACTCCAACAGGGAGAAGGATATATCCATGACATTTGTAAACGGGGCAAGCCAGCAGAGGTTCCTTGGCCGCATGAAGCGGCCTTCCCAGCTAGCACTGGTCGTTTCATCGGTCATCGCCAGCCTTTCTCATGCCGAAGTCAAGCATGACTTCACCCGTATCGGCGCCTGGATCGACGCGGGTCAGATCGTCGAAGGCACGATGGACTACGACATTCCCCTGGAAATGCAGGTGCTCACCCGCTCCAAGGTGGCTTTGACCCAGACCGCGACCATCAACGACAGGCTTGTCCTCACCGGCGCCATGGGCGGCCTCTTCTTCTACTCCCTGCCCGTGGATCCGGGCGGTCCCCACACCCGCTTGACCAAGTTCACGGCCGTGCTCGAAGAGGCTTCCGCGAATTACAAGGTGGGGGATCTGGACGCGCCCGTCTTCGACACCAAGTTCGGTCTCTTCTTCCACAAGTACAACCCCGACGCCAAGAACCTGGGTGAATACCTGTTCCGCTCCGGGACCTATCCGGGATATCTGCAGACCGGCGGATGGTACATCCTGAACAATGCCGGCTACTTCCTCCAGGGCGTGAGGGCCTCGTTCCACATGCTGGACAACACCCTGCATCCCGAAGTCTTCCTGTTCATGGAGCGCGATTACGAGCCCACCTACGACCTGACCCCGGCCTTCATGCTCACCTATGCGCCGTCGCAGGTGTTCCAGGCTGGCGTGGGCGTGGCCTTCAACCACCTGATTCCCGCCAAACCGAGCGGAACCACCCTGAAGTTCTACGGCAACGCGTACCGGAACAAGGACGGGAAGGACGTGCTGCTCACGACCGACGAGGCCGAAAGTCTGGATACGCTGCCCGGCATCAACTACTATACCTTCAAGGGCACCAAGGTGATAGGCCGGGCCAGCATCAACCTGCAGGCCCTCATCAATACCGATCTGCTCAATCCCGAAGACCTCAAGCTGTACGGCGAGTTCGCCATCCTCGGCGTCAAGAACTATCCCATCTATTACACCAACATCGCCAAGCGCATCCCCATCATGTTCGGCATCAACCTGCCGACCTTCAAGCTCCTCGACATGATGTCCTTCGAGGTGGAGTACTACGACTCCGATTACCCGAATTCCCTGGAAGAGGTGTACGAGCGCACCTCCGCGGTGCCCGGAAGCATCGGCGGCGTGGGATCGGCCTTCCGTCAGAATTACGTGGACAGCCTGGGAAGCCATCGGGGCATGGCGGAAAAGACGAGATGGTCCCTTTGGGCCCAGAAGCAGATCACCCCCGGCCTGGGCGTCACCTTCCAGGCGGCCAGCGACCATTTCCGGCCCATGAACTTCAATTTGAAGCCCTCGTACGAGCCGGCAACGCAATCTTGGAGCGACTGGTACTATATGTTCCGGATTTCTTTCGGGATTTGATTGAAAAATGGACCGGGAACCGGGGTTCTGCCTGAGATTTCGAGGGCGCCCCTGGTGACGGGTCCTGATGGGATGGGCAGGGCAAAGTCTATTGAAAGGACAGGATAGTCGTATGAAAAATCACAAGTTAACGATGGCAGTCATCCTGGGTTTGTGCGCTGCCGCGCCGACCCTCGCCCAGACGAAACCGCCCGAATCGGCCACCCGGGTCAAGAAGGTGCTGCGGTTCTACAAGGTCGGACCGGGCGAATACATCCATACGGATGGCCAGCGCGATCTCGAAGCGACGCTGAAGACCCTCTCCACGAGCAAGGGTTTCGAGCTGGTGCATAGCAACAACGATGCGCAGCTCACGGCGTCGTATCTCAGCCAGTTCCAGGTCATCGTCTGGGACAACAACGTGAACGCGGGGACTTCCGTGGGATCGGTCGCGTCCCGCGAAGCCGTGATCAACTACGTGAACGGCGGCGGCGGCTGGCTGCTGGTGCACGGCGCCGGCGATCACAAGGACAGCTGGGAAGCCTTCAAGAACGCGATGCAGACCAAGTTCTCCAGCCATGGAGCCCAGGGCGCCGCCGACTTCGTGCTCGACCCGGAGGGGCTGGCCCACAAGGAGCTGAAGTGGATGATGAGCGGCTGGGCCACCACCACCCGCTTCACCCGCGATGAATGGTACAGCTTCCAGAACACCGTCCGCGGCCGCCAGAACATCGTCATCGTCGCGACCGCGAAGAACGGCGCTTCGGGCGTGCTCAATCCCATGGGCGACAATAGCGGCGACCATACCTACGTCTTCGCCCGCGAAATGGGCAAGGGGCGGGTGATGTACACCGCCTTGGGCCATGGCGGCAACAGCTTCTATACCCAGGCCAACGGCTTCGCGGTCACCGCCCTGTATGAGAACATGCGGTATGTGGCTGGCGATTACAAGAACGGCTGCACCAACAAGAACGCCTCGAATTACGACTCCCTCGCCCGCATCGATGACGGGACCTGCAGCCCCACCGGCATCGGCGGCGTCAAGGAAGCCACCAAGGCTGACATCACCGTGATGGGCAAGGGCTTCAAGACCAAGTTGAACTTCCCCCACGAGAGCAAGTACACCGTCGAGCTCCGCGATATGCGCGGCGCCCTGGTGTGGAGCGAGGTCCTCGTGAACACTTCCGAAATCAACCTGGACGGCAAGGTCCGCCCGGGCATGTACCAGCTGGTGGCCAGGGCCGGCAAGAACGTGCTGCGCCATCGCCTGAACGTTTTGTAATCGGACAGCCCTCCGGAGCCGGCGCCCTAAACGCCGGCTCCGCCCTCCTGCCCCATTGATCGACTATCCGCCCGGCACGGGACGCTTCCGTGCCGGGTTTGTTATTTTGAGGTCCAAATGTCGAACCTACGCCGCCCTGCGCTCCGTTCCATCCCCCGTTCCCCCATCGCCGCAGCCTTGGCGCTGGCGCTGCTCGGACCCTTCGCGGCCGTGACCGAAGCCCATCCCACCGGCGTGAGCAAGATCGACTTCCACCTGCGCACCGATTCCGCCGGCACCTCGGTGGAGGCGACCGTGGACGTCAACCGGGACGATCTCTACTACGCCCTCGGCGTCGGCACCATCGAGTACCTCCCGAAATCCGAGTACGGCCTGCTCAACGACCGCATTGCCCAATACTACGAGACCCGCCTCTCGGTCGGTTTCGACAAGCCCGCCCCGGGAAGGGTCGAGGTGCTGCATTGGAACAAGCTTTCCCAGGACCCGGCGGCGAAGATGGACAGCCTGGCCCTGGTGGACACCACCATCGTCATGCGCCTGGGCTGGCCGGTGGCGCCCGGCGCCACCCGCATGGACGTGCGGGTCAACCTCTTCGCCGAGCTTCCGGTCCAGCCCCTGGCCCACGTGCGCGTGTTCTGGGGAGACACCGTGGTGAACCGCCGCTTCCTGGGCCTCGACGGGCGCATGAGCATGCCCATCACCGCCGACTCCCTGGCCCAGATGGTCGCCCGCCAAACCCGCGGCCAGGACCCCGGCAGCGCGCCGACGGTGGCCGGGGACGAAGAGGGGGTGTTCCTGCGCTTCCTCAAGCTCGGCTTCCTGCACATCCTGCCCTACGGCCTCGATCACATCCTGTTCGTGCTGGGACTGTTCTTCTTCTCCACCCTGCTGCGGCCCCTGCTCGTGCAGGTCACCGCCTTCACCATCGCCCATTCCATCACCCTGGGCCTTTCCCTGGTGGGCGTGTTCTCGCTTCCCTCCTCCATCGTCGAGCCGCTCATCGCCCTGTCCATCGCCGTGGTGGCCCTGGAGAACGTCTTCTACCGCAAGCTGCGCCCCTCGCGCTGGATCATCGTCTTCGGCTTCGGGCTCGTGCACGGCCTGGGCTTCGCGGGCGTCCTCACGGGCCTGGGCCTGCCGGAAGGCCAATTCCTGACCACTTTGCTCAGCTTCAACCTGGGCGTGGAACTGGGGCAATTGGCCGTCATCGCGCTGGCAACTGCCGCCACCGCCTGGGCCTGGAAGAAGCACTGGTACTTCAAGGCCGTGGTCGTCCCGGTCAGCATCCTCATCGCGCTGGTGGGCCTGTACTGGACGGTTACCCGGATCCTCGGGTAGGAGGAAATCCCCGGGCGACCCGTGTTTCCGGGCCCGCCATCGCAAAAACCCCTCGGGACAAGGGAAAATGCCATTCTGGTAAGCATTTCCTGCCGGATGAGACCCGGTCGCGGCGGGTTTTTTCCGCCTTCCGAAGCTAGATTTGGGAATCCGATTTCGGCTATTCAGGGGGGATTCGTTTCCATGCATATATCGATGCTGACCAGAGGTTTGCTGTTCCTGGCGGGGACGGCGGGATGGGCTTCCGCGCAATTCAAATATTGGAATGTCGACTCCGCGAGCCATGCCCCCAAGCTCCTGTCGGCCACCGGCATCTATGTC
>CBILQL010000283.1:0-6665 GCA_966238865.1 uncultured bacterium | reverse complement strand
GTGGCCGGCGCGACCATCGAGGGCGAGGATACCGTGGGCCCGTCGGTGGGCAAGGATCTGCGCAAATCGGCCATGTATTCCATCCTGGCGGCCCTGGTGCTCATCGTGCTCTACATCTGGTTCCGCTTCGGCCGCAACGGCCTCGGCTACGGCATCGGCGCCGTCATCGCCCTGGCCCATGACGCCTTCGTCACCTTGGGGCTGTTCAGCCTCATGAACTGGCAGATCAGCCTGGAGTTCGTGGCCGCCATCCTCACCATCATCGGCTATTCCATCAACGACACCATCGTCATCTTCGACCGGGTGCGCGAGCTGGTGGAGAAGTCGGGCGGCAAGGGCTCCTTCGCGTCCCTGGTCACCCAGGCCAACAACGAGAGCTTCAGCCGCACCATCATCATCTCCTTCCTGGTGCTCGTCTCGGTGATCGTGCTGGCCGTGTTCGGCGGCTCCTCGATGCGAGACCTGAACCTCGCCATGGTGGCCGGCGTCATCGCCGGCGCGTATTCGACCATCGCGATCGCTTGTCCCTTCGTTGTCTGGTGGGACCGCCGGAGGCTCAGGGCCCCGGCGAAGTAATCGCACGGGGGCCCTTGGTCCCCGGCTGTCTTGCCGGTTTTATAAACGGAAAAAGCTCCCAAGGCCTTGCGGCCAAGGGGGCTTTTTCTCGCCCACTCTCCTCGGCCGCTAGCGCGGCCTCGGAGCTCCCACCTGTCTAGTACGTGCATCTGATGGTCGCAGCGCTCGCAGCGGCCTTTTGTGATCAACTGTAATCACTATCCAACGGAGCCGGGTCGCCAGCGGAATTCCTTTCGCCTGGAGGCTCGACGCATTCGTGGGTTGCCGGTTTTGCATTTTGGGATTGCAGGTGCCATGGCGTTGTGAGCTCTGAGCCCCCGCTAGGGGGCGAGGAGAGTCGGCGAGAAAAACGCCCTTTCGCGCGCAAGCGCGTTAGGGAGTTTTTCCGTTCACCGGTTCCAGAAGTTTAAAGAAGCGAACCGCCAGCTTGGTGATCCGCATCTCCAGGCTCGAATCGAAGCGGTTCCTCTTGATGGTGTCGAGCCCTTCTTTGGCGTACATGGCGCAGCTCTCCGTGCGGCCCAGGAGGTGGTGGACCTCGGCGATGACGCGGTCGGTCTCCAGCCAGGCGAGCAGGAAGCCTTCCTGGTTCCAGCGCTCCACCAGGGTCTTGGCCACCACGCGGGCGTGGCAGTACCAGAACAGGGCCTCTTCCGGATCGCTCTGGGCCTGGGCCAGCTTCAAGGTGTCCTCGAAGAGGCCGGGGCCGAACTCCCATTCCTTGAACTGGAAGAACAGGCGGTGGCGCAGCTCCCGGGTGACGCGGATGGACTCGGTGTCCTCTGCGACCAGGGACGGCGACTCCTCCTCGTCATGGCCCCCGAGGCCCGGAAAACAGGGCCGGTAGTCCTCGAAGGAAAGGGCCTCGTCCTTGGACGGAAGCGGATTTTCCTGGCCCTCGACCAGGCTCAGCCACGTGCTCTTAGGAGAGAAGTAGGACATGTATCTTGGGCCTCCTTGGAGCAAAGAATACTACGGCTTGTGGAAAGGATTCCACGTCGAGTGATCCCGAAGGCGCAAGGATCCATCGCCCCTCAAATCAACGTTTTATCCTCCCGCTTTTGGGATTTTGCGTCCCTTGGGACACGGGGGAAAACCCCAAACAACCCGCCCGCGGTTTGAGCTTTTGGGATCCCGGCCCCGCCCGCCGGGCGCCGCCGCCACGGGGACTTCGCGGCGCCGGGGGCTCCGTCAGCGCGGTATCAGGCCGATGTTGTCCACGGAGAAGATGCTGGCGTTGTTGGAGGCGTGGAACCGCACTTCCGTCACGTCCTCGGCGTTGGTGAAGGAGAAGAACCCGGGGGAGGTGAAATCCAGGGGTCCCCAGTACCACCAGCCGATGCCTACGCGGTAGGCGTAGACGGTGATGATGCCGGACCTGCCGAAGAAGTATTTGAACCTGAAGTTGCGGTTGACTCCGCCGTAGGGCAGGGTCACGACCAACCCGAGGGATCCGTCCGTGGGGGAGCCGTTGCTGGCATAGCGCTTGAACAGCGAGGCATCCTTCTGGTTCAGGCAATTGGATTGCTGGCCATAGCCCCGTTTTCCGTAGCTTCCCACGCACGTGCCCGTCTCTTCGGGCGGCAGGTAGTAGTAGTTGCGGCCCAATGGCGTGACGTACGCGTTGTACGGGGTGCAGGGCTGATAATAGAACGGGGAGACCGCGTAGGCGGTATAGGCCCGGTCCGCCATGTTCTGGAGGCCTTGTTGCGAATCGAAATTGATGATGCACCAGTTGGCCGCGGACTTGGCGGCAGGCTGGGGCTGCTCCCCCGATACGGGCGGAATCTCCGCGCGTCTGCTCTCGGGGAAGGTCTTCAGGAACGCGTCCAGTTCCTCGCCTTGCAGCAGCCGGCCCTCGCCGGCCTGGATCGTCGGAAAATCCTTCGCGGGGCTCTGGCCCGGCGGTTCCGGGATTTCACGGGAGGAAACCGGGTCCGGGCTGCGATTGCATCCGGACAACCCGGCAGCGGCCAGGACAAGCCCAAGGGCTGCGATGGGCGCGAGGACATCCAGGGAGCGAGTCTTCATCAGCATATAGTCTCCTTCCGCGAGCGAATCCCCCGAGAGATTGCCGCACATGGTTTTGGAATCGGACCCTCCAGATCACCGAACCGGGTCCCCCACATCCTTCGATGTCCCAGTCCCCCGATTTGTAGCAATACCCGCGAGAACCGGGAGAAGGTATCGATGAACCGGAGAATCACCAACCCGCCGCATGCCCGCAAGTCAGCAACAACCCAATAAAACCTACGCAACAAGTTGCAACAAAATGCACAATAAGTCGCAATGAATCGCGCAACCAAGTTCAGTGAGCGTGAAATTCGGGCGGAGATGATTCTCGATTGGAGGGAGCTTCTCGCCCCCGCTAGGGGGTGAGGAGAGTCGGCGAGAAAAGCTCACTTTGCGCGAAGCGCATTGGGAGCTTTTCCGTTTATCTACCCGCTTTCTTAAGCAGCCAGATCTCCTCCTTGCCGGCCCTGTCCTTCACGCTCTTCTTGGGGATGACGCGCTCGACCATGTCGAAGACGCCGTCCAGGCGGGCCATGAGCTCGCCTTCGGAGGTGGGGTGGGGAGGGCCGTCCAGGGAGGTGGACTTGATGAGGGGGTAGAAGGCGGCGATCACCACGCCGTTCGGGGTGAGCATCTTGTCCCACACCTCGAAGTACTCGTCGCGGCGCCCGGGGTGGATGGAGTTGAAGCAGCAGTATTCGTAGATGACCTCGAAGGGCTCGGTGCTCTTGGGGGACAGCTCGAAGAGGTCGATGTTGAGCACGGAGAGCTTCGGGATCTTGTCCGAGAGCGACGACAGGGCCCCGAAGGCGGTCTGGGAGAAGTCCACGGCCAGGGTCTCGTGGCCGCGTTCGGCCCAGGCGGCGGCGTCGTAGCCGCGGCCCGCGCCGGGCACCAGCACGCGGCCCGACTTGGGGCAGGACGGATGCTTGAAGAATTCCTGGAGGATGGGGCTCACCTTGCCTTGGTCCCACGAGTCCTGCTTGGTCTTGTACATCGTTTCCCAGTATTCGGGCAGATTTTGAGTGAGCATCAGGCGACCTTCTTCTGAGACGTGGCCAATTGACCGCAGGCGGCGAGGATGTCCGGGCCCCGGGGGCGGCGGCGCAGGACCTGGAAATCGCCCTGGGACAGGATCCGTTCGAACTCGCGGATCTCCTCCTCCGACGGCGCTTGCAGCGCCGGGTCCTCGCCCCGGTTGAGCGGGATGAGGTTGATCTTGCAGTTGCGGTGGGAGGCGATGCGGCGCAGCTCCCGCGCGCTGTCCGGCGTGCAGGTCTTGCCGCGGATGAGGATGTATTCGAACGTCAGCTTCTGGCCCGTGAGGCGGATGTATTCGTCGGCGGTCTCGAGCAGCACCGGGATGGGCCAGCGCCGGTTCACGGGCATCAGCTCCGAGCGCTGGGCGTCGTTGCTGCCGTTGAGGCTGATGGCCAGCTTGAAGTCCGGGGCGCGGCGGCCCCATTCGAGGATCTTCGGGACCACGCCGGAGGTGGAGACGGTGATCTTGTCCTTGCCGATGAGGAAGCCGGACGGGGAGTTCAGGGTCTCGCAGGCGAGCGCCACGTTCTCGAGGTTGTGGAGCGGCTCGCCCATGCCCATGAAGATGACGTTGCTGAGGCGGGAGCCTTCCTTCGCCTTGAGGTGCCGGGCCACGAAGTGGATCTGCTCCAGGATCTCCCCCAACGTGAGGTTCCGGATGAACCCCATGGTGGCGGTGCGGCAGAAGGTGCAGCCCATGGCGCAGCCGATCTGGGAGGAGACGCAGATGGAGCGGCGATCCTCGCTGGGGATGAGCACGGTTTCGAAGACATGGCCGTCATGGGTCTGGAAGGCCCATTTGGTGGTCCCGTCGGTGGACACCTGCACCGCCTTGACGGCCAGGGTTTCCACGGCGGCGGCTTCGGCCAGCTTTTCCTTGAGGCCCTTGGGCAGGTTGGTCATCCGGCCGAAGTCGGTTTCCAGGTGTTGGAAGAGCCATTCCTGCACCTGCTTGCCCCGGAACCTGGGTTCACCCAAGGAGACCACGAAGGCTTCCAGATCGGGAAGGCCCATGCCCAGAAGATGTGGCTTGGTCGTTTGTGGCATCGTATCGCGGTTCCTGGCCGGTTGATAAATTTAACAAAATTCCCATTTTCCATCCGGAGGCCGCCCATGCGACCCTGTCAAAACCCCCGTCAATGCAGGGTCGGGGGGCCTGCAGGTCCGGGCGGGCCGGGGGTCCGGTTTTATACTTTATCCAAGGACATGGCTTTGGAAACGGATTCCCAGGGGGCTTCCGGGGGCGGGCTTCCCCGGCCCGAGGGCCCCGAAAACGCGCCAATTGCTAAGGCGGCGCCTTCGCAGGCCGAGGGGGCGGCGCAGCCGCAGGCCGCGGTCACGGCGCCACCGCAAGCCGCGGTGGCGATCATCCGTACAGCCGGTGACGATCCCTATTTTCTGG
Source organism: uncultured bacterium (assembly GCA_966238865.1). Taxonomy (GTDB): domain Bacteria; phylum Fibrobacterota; class Fibrobacteria; order UBA11236; family UBA11236; genus CBILQL01. Next base: position 1,633 of record CBILQL010000283.1, on the reverse strand, counting down.
TGCTGCGCCGGGCCGTGAACCCGACGGATCCCTGGTCGGGCCATTTCGCCCTGCCCGGCGGGCGCCGGGAGGAGCGGGATCGGGATATCCTGGAAACCTGCATCCGGGAGACCCTGGAGGAGACCGGCCTGCGCCTGGATCCCGCCCAATTGGTGGCCACCCTGCCGGTGGCGCGAGCCGGCGGCACCCTGCACGCCACCTGGGTTGCCCCGTTCCTGTTCGAAATTCCCGGGCAGGTCCCGATCACCGTGGACACTCGGGAAATCGCCGAGTCCTATTGGCTGGCCGCCGCCTACCTCGCCGATCCCGCCAACCACGACATGGCCGTCATGGTCCCGCGGCTGCCCCATACGCGCTTCCCCTGCATCCGGGTGGGCTCCGGCGCCATCTGGGGCTTCACCTACGGCCTGCTCAAAACCTTGCTCCCCGATATGGACCGCTGAATGCCCAAACCCTCCCCATCCGTCCTGCTCCTCGACTTCGACCACACCCTCTATCCCTCCACCCTTCCCACCCTGAAGGCCGTGGACGAGCGCATCACCCTCTACATACAGGCCCACCTGGGACTGATCCACGAGGAGGCGGACCGGATGCGGCTCCGTTTCTGCGAGGAATACGGGACCACCCTGCGCGGCCTGGAGCTGCTCCACGGCGTGGACCGGGAGCATTATTGCGACTTCATCCACGCCGTCGAGAAGGCCCACCTGCCGCCCCCGGATCCGGCCCTCCGGGACTGGCTTCTCCGCGTGCCGCATCCCTGCTACATCTTCACCAACGCGCGCATGGACTGGGCCGTGCAGGGGCTGCGGGCCATGGGCCTCGAGGGGCTGCTGCCCGAGGAGGGGCTGGGCCGTCACGCCGGCGCCGGGCTTCCCGCCGATCCCGCGCCGCGCGAGGAGGACGCGGCCTGGGAGCCCTGGACCGGGCCCCGTCTGCACGGGATCCTGGACATCCAGTTCATGGAATGGCTGGGCAAGCCCCATGCGGACGCCTATGCCAAGGCCAATCGCATGCTGCGCGAGCGGCACGGCGCCGACGTGCGGGTGATCTTCGCCGACGACCGCCCGGACAACCTGATGGCGGCCCGCGAGGCGTCCTGGACCACCCTCTGGATCACGCCGGACCCCTCCCAGGCCGGCCCCTGGAAGGGCAGCTTCGACCGGGTGGCCGCATCCCTGCTCGACTTGGACCCCGAGACCCTGGGGTGAGCCCGCCGCGGCGCCCGCGTCCCTTGAAGCTCTTCGTCTCCGCCGGGGAGGTGAGCGGGGACCAGGCTTTGGGCGCCATCCTGGCCGCCCTGCGGCCCCGCCTGCCCGGGCTTTCCCGGTGCGGCCTGGGAGGCCGCGAGGCGATGTCCCAGGGACTCGAACCCCTGGTCCCCCTCGCCCGGACCGCCGTCAGCGGCATCGGCGACGTGGCGGCTTCGGCCTGGACCCTGTTCCGGGCCCGGCGCGCGGCCCTGGCCTGCCTGTCCGCCTCCCCCCGGCCCGACCTGGCGCTCCTCTTCAAGGCGAAGCACGCCGACCAGTCCGATGATAGTGATGACGATCGAACCGACCACCGACCATTTCGCGCTCCAGCGGCTGTAGGCCCAGGCCGCGACGAAGATCGTCGGGAAGGCGATTAACGCGGA
>CBILQL010000282.1:0-6677 GCA_966238865.1 uncultured bacterium | reverse complement strand
GGATTGATGACGCGGCCGCCGAGGGCCAGCGGCCGCGCGGCCTTGCTGAGGCGCCCGGCCGGCTTGGAAGTGGATGCCACCGCGTCCAGGACACCGTTCACGTACAGCTTCAGGTCGTTCCCCTCCCAGGTCGCCGCCAGGTGGTAATAGGTCCCGGGCGACAGGATCGTCTTGGACCAGACGACGTCGGAGGTGTTCTCGTCCAGGGCGAGGTAGGCCTTGCCGGCCATGACGCCCATCTGGTAGCTGAGGGGGAGGTCGTCCCCCTTGCGGACGATGACATTGGCCTGCTCCAGGTTGCCGGCGAACTTGTCCGCCCGCACCCACGCGGAGATGCTCAGGGGTCCCGCCAGGGCCAGCGAGGAGCGGTTCGGCGCCTGCACGCGATCGTCCACCCCGTCGAATCCCTGTCCGTACCCGACGATGGATTTCAGGCGCGGATCGGAGACGAAATCGTCACCGTGGTTCCCGTTCGGGGTGGCGTCCCGGAACTGCACCGGGGGACCGAACACGCTGCTCTCCTCTCCGAAATGGTACACGGCCGCGTAGCCGACGGCGGTGTCGAAGACCGCGGCCTTCACGGCGGCGGCGGCGGGGTTGTTCCAGTAGAGGATGATGTGATCGGCGCGGCTCTGGGGATCCACCTGGGGCACGCGCACCCACGCCAGGCAGGTCTTGGCGGAGGCGTCGAACAGCTCGATCTCGTGGGGCAGCAGGGTGCGGTCGGGATCGGCGAAGCGGAGATCGGCGCCGCCCGCCTTCACCTTGCTGAAATCGAGGACGGTGGAGTCCAGGCGGACCAGCAACGGGAAGTCCCGGACCGTTTCCGCGATGTCGGCGCCCGTCGGGGACGTGTTGATGAAGACCCGGACGGAGTCCTTCCAGACCGAGAAGTTCCCGCTGGCCAGGCCGGGAATCGCCAGACAGGAGGCTGCCAGCAGGACCTTGAACATCTCCCCCATTGTAGAGGCGGCGGCGGACATCCGCCAGGATGGCTGTAGCTATTTTATGGCGATGTCAACGGCCGATAAAGTAGTCATGATCATGTGCATTTTCGGCGGATTCCTGTGGCTGCGGGCCCGGGCCCGCTCGGTCCGCGCCGAAAGGCGCCAGGGTCCGGTCGTGGCGGGCATCTTCCTGGTGCTCCCGGTGCTGCTCATCCTCGAGAGCCGGCTCTTCGCCAAGCTCCCCTACGGCCCGGCGACCAACATCCTCATCAAAGCCGCGTTCCTCGTGTCGACCTTCGCCGCCATCGGCTTTGGTTTCTTGAGGCCGTCCCCTGGGGGGACCCGGGGTTCGACCCCGAACGGGGACGATTCCGGGGAGGCGGACCGCCGGGACCCCGCCTGAAGCGGCCTCGTCGCGGACCGCCGGACCGCGCCTCAGACCGCGGCGCGCAGCAGCGTCTCCGCGGGCTGGAGGGCTTCATGGGCCTCCAGCACCATGCGTTCCGTGGTCTCCCAGCCCACGCACGCGTCCGTCACCGACACCCCGTACTGGAGCTGCGACAGGTCGGCGGGGATCTTCTGGCTGCCCGGCTGGAGGTTGCTCTCCACCATCACCCCGATGAGGGCGGCGCTGCCGTTCCGCCGCTGCTCGACGATGCTGCGGCACACCACCTCCTGCATCTCGTGCCGCTTGTTGGAATTGGCATGGCTGCAATCCACGACGAGGCGCGGTTCCATCCCGGCCTTCCGGAGCTGCGAGGACGCGGCGGCGATGCTCTCGGCGTCGTAGTTGGGGGCGTTGCGCCCGCCGCGGAGCACCACGTGCCCGTGCCGGTTGCCCTTGGTGCGCACGATGCAGGTCTGCCCCGCCTCGTCCAGGCCCAGGAAGCTGTGGGGGAAGCGCGCGCTCTGCAGGGCGTCGATGGCCACCTGCACGCTGCCGTCGGTGGCGTTCTTGAACCCCACCGGCATGGACAGCCCGCTGGCCATCTGGCGATGGGTCTGGCTTTCGGTGGTGCGCGCGCCGATGGCGGCCCAGCTCACCAGGTCCGCGATGTATTGCGGGACCACCGGGTCGAGGAACTCGGTGGCGGCGGGCAGCCCCAGCCCGTTGATGGCGAGCAGCAGCTTGCGGGCCTCCCGCAGGCCCATGGAGATGTCGCAGGTGTCGTCCAGGTAGGGATCGTAGATGTAACCCTTCCACCCCACCGTGGTGCGCGGCTTCTCGAAGTACACCCGCATCACCACCAGGATGCGATCCTGCACCCGGTCCGCCAGCGCCTTGAGGCGGCGCGCGTACTCCAATGCCGCTTCCGGGTCGTGGATGGAACAGGGTCCGAGGATGGCCAGCATGCGCGGATCCCCGCCGTCGAGGATGCGCCGCAGGCCTTCGCGCCCCTTCACCACCGTCTCGTTGGCGGTGGGGTTCATGGGCAGGCTGCGCTTCAACGCCTCGGGCGGGACGAGCGGCAGGGTATCCCGGATATTGAGGTTCTCGGTTCTTTCCATGGCTTCCTCTCGAAGTACGCGCGGCGGCGGACCGCAAACAAAAAACCCCCGGAGTCTCCGGGGGTTTCGTTCGTGGCCACCTTGAGCAGCGCCGATACCTAACCCCCGGGGTTTCCCCTCCAGAAGTAAAAGTACCAGTACGCAAAAGTCGTCGCGGTCTTCATGGCTTCTATGGAAAAGATACCGCCGAAGGGCTGCCCGGTCAATAGGAGCGGCGGAAATGTCCGCATTTTCCGGCGAACAGGCTCTAAAACCTGATTTTCACGTTCCCCATGACCCAGGCCAGCCAGGCCCTCACCGTGGAGGCCCGCCGTGCCGGCGTCGAGGCCCGGAGGCTGGTGCGCGCCTCGATCAGGGCCGCCAGCTCCCCGGGGGCGATTTTCTCGAGGCGGTATTCCCGCCGCACCAGCAGTTCCAGGGCGGCGCGCAGGCTGGGAACGGCCAGCATGCGGCCGACCAGGGCCGCGGTGCGGTCGGAGCGGGTGCGGAGGGCGGCGAAGGCGAGCCCTTCGGGCGCGGCCTCGAACAGGCCTCCGGCCCTGCGCAGGAGTCCCAGGTAACACGCGGCATTCCCGTAATAGTCGCCCTGGCGCTCGTCGAAGCCGAAGGTGCCGGCGATGGCCTCCTTCGACAGGCCCTCGGAGGCGGCCAGCCGGACCAGGTCCGCCAGGGTGTCCAGATCGTTGGCCTGCGGGAAGGGCCCCCGGGGCTCGGCCTCCGGCGGCCGCTCCGCCAGGAGGCGCGGCAGGTCCAGGTCGGCCAGCGGCGATTCGTCGAGCAGGAAGGCCCGGCTGCGCTTCACGGCCAGCTCGCCGAACGCGCCGCCGAAGGCGAACTCGGTGAGGTGGTAGCGCCCGTTGCTGTACGCGAAGAACACCGGCCTCACCGCCTTGCGGGAACGCGCCGACCAGTGCAGCCAGGGATACCAGAGCTGTCGGATGTGGAAGTCCTCGCGCCTTCACCGCTTGGCCTCCACCAGCACGATGGAAGAGCTCCCCTCGTAGCCGGCGTCCACCTCGATTTGCACGCCCCCCACCTCCACCCGGCGTCCGGCGGGAGTCGCGAAGGCGAAGTCCCCGGAGAAGAACCGTCCCCGCAGGGTAAGCCGCAGATCCTCCTCGCCGCAGAAGGCCGCCAGCAGGCCCGAGAGGTGGGCGAAGTCCAGGGCCTGGCTCTCGCTGGACTCCCGGCCGCGCGGCCAGGTGTCGTAGGCCGCGAGGTCGAGGCCCGAGCGGTGCACCCGCGCGGGTCCGGGCTCCGCCTCCTTCCCGAAGCGGTAGAAGGACTTCCGGTCGGGATCCGGGAAGAGCGAATACCGTCCGTTCCGGACCGGGAACAGGGCCAGTTCCCGCTCCGCCAGGGGCGCGGGCCGCTCCGCCAGGGTGTCGATCTTGGCCATGAGCCGGGGCTCCCGGCCCCCGTGGGCCTTGAGCTCCTCGGCGGCGACGTGGAAGATGCCGTCGCGGGCGAGGGCCTCGTCCGCGGGCATCTTCCCGAAGACGCGTCTCCAGGCCTCGTCGCGTTCCAGGGGGGCGGGCATGGGATGCTTCGAGGTCGGTCCGGGGAGGTTGGGGAAGTTACCCGTTCTCAGTTTCCAGTTTCCGATTGGCGTCGGCAGGTTGGGGGGGTGAGCGAAACAGTCCGCCTGACTGGCACACCTTGGATATCCCCAACTGGAAACTGGAAGCTTTCATGGCTTGTAGTTGGTTATCACAATCTCGTTAATCCTGCCCCTGCGCGCCGGGTTCGAATTGATCGCCCGCGAAGCCGGCACCCGGAAGAAGGTGCCGCGGTACTCCGGGTACAGATCCTCGAAGAAGTCGTTGCCGGGATCCTCGTTCTTGGGATCGGAGTTGCTCAGCATCTGGTAGACCCCGGGGCGGTCCAGGGACTTGAACAGGGCGGCCAGCCGGCGCTGCTCCGGCTCCCCGAAGGCGCCCCGGCTGTAGGCCGTGAAGCTGGCCGTGCGGCTGATGGGAAGGTAGGGCGGGTCGTAATAGACGAAGCTGCCGGGCTTGAGGAGGCCGGAGCGCGCGCCCAGGTCGCCGAAATCGCCCAGCCGGATGCTCACGTCGGCGCGCGACAGCACCGCGGAAGCGGCCCGCAGGTTGGCCTCGTCCAGGATGGCGGGCCGGGCGTAGCGTCCCGGGGGCGTGTTGAATCCCCCGTCCCGGTTCACGCGGAACAGCCCGTTGTAGCAGGTCCGGTTGAGGAACAGGATCTGCGCCGCCCGCTTCACCCAGGCGTCCCGGGAGTATTTCCGGAAGTCCATATCCGCCTTCGCGCGGTTGAAGGCGGCGCGCACCTTGAGGTAGCGCTCCCGGCGCGCGTCGGGGTCGAGCCTCAGGTAGGCGGAGGCCATGCGTTTCAGCTCCGCGATCAGCGCCTCCACGTCCCGCTGCATGACCTTGTAGGCGAGCACCAGCTCCTCGTTGGCGTCGAGCAGGTACGCCTTGCGCAGGGGAAACCGCTGCATGACGTGGAAGAACATGGCCGCGCCGCCGAGGAACGGCTCCGCGTAGGTGTGCACGGTGCCGTCCGCCAGGGCCTTGGGGAAATGGGCCGACAGGGCCTCCAGCAGCTGTCCTTTTCCGCCCGCCCACTTGAGGAAGGGGCGTGCCGCGGGCCCGTCCCCGCTCCCGCTTGCGGCCGGTGCCCGCGTCTTGCGCCCGCCTGCCATGTCCCCCGCCCCGGCCGCCGCCAACGCTCCGCTCACGGTTCCTCGGCCCTTCCGCTCCGGCTGGCCGCGAAGGTCCCGGTGAACACCGCCGCCGGCTCTTCCCCGGGGGCCGCCGCCTCCCGCACCTCGCAGCGCAGGGAGATGCGTCCCTTGCCCTTGCGGAGCACCGCCTTGCGGAACGCCTCGGCCTCGGCCTCCGGCGGCGAAGCGCAACGGGCCCGGAACGCCCCGGCCACCGGCTTCAGGTACGACAGGCCGCCTTCGCTGATCACGATGTGGGCCTCGATGCCTGCGTCCCGCAGGGTGCGCCGCACCGTCCCCCAGGCCGCCAGCACGGCCAGGGAGTACAGGCTTCCGCCGAAGGCGGTGCGCTTGTGGTTGAGGTTGGGTTCAAGGGGCGCCTCCAGCTCCAGGGCTTCCGCGTCGAGCCGCGCCACCGCGACCCCCATTCCGCTGCTCAGGGGGATTTCCCGTCGCAGGAAGGCTTCCAGCTCCCGGGCGGCGTCCTCCGGGCCGCCCGGTGACTTGTCCTCGCGTTCCGCCATGGTCAGTTCCGCATCTTCACGCGCACCGGCATGATGATGAAGGGGATGCCCAGGTGGTAGAGCCGCCGCTGCACCGCGAACACGGTGTTGTTGTGGAACAGGCGCGAGAAGAAGCTCTCCTCCGGGAAGACGAGCTGGCCCATGAAGAACACCGACTGGGGGAAGCGCTCCATGATCCTGGGCGCCAGGGAGGCGCTGCCCTCCACCACGTCGTGGGACAGGGCCGAGATGCCCTCGCCGTAATAGCCGTGCCGCTGCACGAAGCTGACGTACCCGTCCAGGTCCTTCTTCACGTGGTGCTGGAGGTTCTCCACCTCGTCCACGCCCTTGAAGGTGCCGGCGTCGATGAGCCCCAGCTCCACGAAGATGAAGTTCTTGTAGATGCCGCCGAACAGGCGGATGATGGCGAACAGGGTGTGCAGCCCCAGTCCGTTGAACCCCGAGACCAGCATCACCGCTGTGCGGGCCTTCGGGTCGAACTTCACCTCCTCCTCGACGGGGGCCTCGCCGGGATTCTTCACCAGGCGGGTCACCGAGCCGGCGCCCTGGGAGGCCTGGGCGGCCTGCACCAGGTTGTCCATGCGCTTCAGCAGCTTGCCGGTGTTGTCGTAATGGCGCTTGACCAGGAGGGACACGCCGCCCAGGGCGCCCACGGCGAGGAGCGCGATCCATCCGCCCTCCGCGAACTTCAGGTAGAGGACCGAGGCCAGGATGAACCCGCACAGGACCAGGGACACGGCGTTGACGGAGAATTTGCGCTTCCAGCTCCCGGGCTTGCCGCGGAAGGCCCACCAATGGCGCACCATGCCGAGCTGGGAGAGCACGAAGGTGAGGAACACGGTGACGATGTAGAGCACCGAGAGGTACTCCACCGAGCCCGCGGTCAGGATCACCGTCGCCACGGCCGCGGCGCCCATGAGCAGGATGCCGTTCTGGCTGACCAGGCGGTCGCTGAGCAGGGTGAAGCGCGTGGGGAACCAATGGTCGAGGGCCATG